>JACQWU010000199.1 GCA_016209155.1 Candidatus Desantisiibacteriota bacterium
ATAAATATTCATAATGAAGTTAAGACTACTTTAAAAGTATGGGTTGAAAAAGAAAATACAGAGAAAAGCACCGGTAATTAAATGGATAAATTTAAAAAATTGCGGGAAATATTGAAAAATATGGAGTCTTTACTTGTCGCATATTCAGGTGGAGTTGACAGTACTTTTTTGCTTAAATCAGCTTTTGATACTCTGGGAGACCGCGTGCTTGCAGTAACAGCGGAATCTGATACTTACACGGCTGAAGAGCTGGAAGATTCCCGTAAAATAGCATCAGATATTGGAGTAAGACATATAATTATTCATACAGAAGAACTTAAAAACGAAAAGTTTGTAAGTAATCCTCCTGACAGGTGTTATTATTGTAAAAAAGAACTTTTCACAAAGTTATTGGAAATTGCAAAAATAAATAAAATAAATTTTGTAGCAGATGGTACCAATTTCGATGATATTAATGATTACCGTCCGGGAATGAAAGCGGCTCTTGAGTTTGGAATACGCAGTCCCTTAAAGGAGGCGGGATTTACAAAAAATGAGATAAGAGAATATAGTAAAAAATTAGGACTTTCAACATGGAATAAGCCAGGACAGGCATGCCTGTCTTCCCGTTTCCCTTATGGTGAGAATATTACTCCTCAAAAGCTTGGTATTGTGTCAAGCGCTGAAAATTTTTTACATGAATTGGGTTTTAGTGAATTACGTGTAAGATATTATAGTCCGGCTCTTGCCAGAATTGAATTGAATTTACATGAACAGGAAAAACTTTATAATTCCGAAACCAGGGTGAAAATTTTAACATATTTCAAAAAATTAGGATTTAATTATATTACGCTGGATCTGGAAGGATATAGAACCGGCAGTATGAATGAAGTTTTAGGATATAAAACGTGAAATTTTCATTGATAAAAACGGATTCTTCAAGTAAAGCGCGTCTTGGCAGATTATTTGTCCATAATGAGGAGATACTAACGCCTGTTTTTATGCCGGTTGGTACCCAGGGCTCAGTAAAGACAATGACTAAAGAAGAGCTTAAAGATATCGGATATAAACTGATTCTTAGTAATGCGTATCATGTATATTTAAAACCGGGAATAGAAATTATTCAAAAAGCCGGCGGATTACATTCTTTTATGAATTGGGATATGGGGCTTTTGACTGATAGCGGCGGATATCAAATATTCAGCCTTAAAAGCTTACAGAAAGTTACAAAAGAAGGTGTTTATTTCAGTTCTCATATTGATGGATCTAAACATTTTATTAGTCCTGAAATATCAATGAAAATACAGGAAGCCATAGGTGCGGATATTATCATGGCTCTGGATGAATGTCCTGCTTCATCATGTGAGTATGAAATGGCAAAGGCTTCTCTTAAAATAACATTGCATTGGGCGGAAAGATGCCGTCAGGTTCATAATGATGAAAAAAATACACTTTTCGGGATAATACAGGGAAGTCTGTATAAAGATTTAAGAGAAAAAAGCGTAGAAGCTTTGGTGGAGATTGGTTTCGGAGGTTATGCTATCGGCGGATTGAGTGTTGGAGAAGCTAAAAATGACATGTATGAAGTTTTAAATTATACAACTCCGATTATACCTGAAAATAAACCGCGGTATTTAATGGGGGTGGGAACACCTGAAGATATACTGGAGGCAGTTGAACGCGGAATTGATATGTTTGACTGCATAATGCCTACAAGAATTGCGCGGAATGGTACAATCTATACCGGAAGCGGAAGGATCAGCATAAAAAATGCAGAATTCACTCAGGATTTTTTACCTCTTGATCCGGAATGTGATTGTTATACATGCAGGAATTATTCCCGTGCTTATTTACGTCATCTTTTTAACGTCGGTGAAATACTCGCACTGCGATTAAATACATATCATAATTTATATTTTATTTATAAACTGATGGAAAATATTCAGAAAGCTATTAAAGAAGACAGATTTAGCGAATTTAAAACAGATTTTTTTAAAAAATATTTTTCAAATACAATCTGAAATTTCAAATTTCAAATTTTTTGTAGAGACGCAATGCCTTGCGTCTTCGCAATAAAAGGGAGGTGAAAAAATGTTTACAAAAACAATTTATGCTATGGGACAGACACAATCAGCTCAGTCACCTGCTACTCCGGCTTCAATATTTATACAAATGGCACCGCTTGTACTTATATTCGGCGTGTTTTATTTTTTAATAATAAGACCTCAGCAGCAGAAACATAAAAAACATCAGGAAATTTTGAATAATCTTAAAAAAGGTGATAAGGTAGTTACTATTGGAGGCCTTACAGGCGTGGTAAATGCTATAAAAGATGATAATTTAATAAGCATAGAAATAAGCTCCGGTGTTAAGGTTGACATATTAAAAAGTGCAGTATCATCTTTGTTGGGCAGTAATACTGAAGAAAAATAACCACAGTATACAGCTGTGGTTTTTTTTGAACTTAAAGATTTTAACTTGACAGATAATACTTTAAAATTTAAAATCTAATAAATATATACATATAGGATTAATTATGAAATTTATTAGTATATCAATAATTATTTTTCTATTGATAATTTTTATTCTTTTCGGTTGTCAGGATAAAAATGTTATTGAAATGACAATTGAAGAACAAAATAAATTAGCCGCATTGCATTATAAGAACGCTTTTGACACATTTTTTGTAAGCAAGCATATTCTTGAAAAAGTTGACCCCAAAGACCGCACACGAAAAGTAAAAGAACAACGCATTAAAGCATATAAGGATTTCAAAGTAATTACAGAACGTTATTATAAAAGCATATATATGGATAAAGCTTTAGTCAGTATTGCCAGAATAGAAGAAGAATATTTATCTGACTATGGAGCAGTCAAATATTATAAAAAATTAAGGGATGATTTCCCTGATAGTAAATATAATTTTGAAGCAGCGCAGAAAGTTTCTGAGATTAAAAACAAATTTATATGGAAAATAGAAGAATCCATTCATCAGAAAGAATACGATAATGCTATTTTAATCATAGAAAGATTAAAAAATATTTTACCTGAATTTGAAGAGCTATATTTTTATCTTGGACTTATTTATGAAAAAAAAGGATTTTATGAACAGGCGATGAGAGAATGGGGAAAATTAAAAGATAATCCAAAAGCGCATTTTTTATTGTCCATTTCATACTACGATCGAAAACTCTACAAAAAAGCCATAAAAGAATTATTTGAAGCAATTGATTTAGATAAGAAGAATCCTGTTTATTATTATAATTTAAGCATAATTTATGAAAAAGATGGTAATAAAGAAAAAGCAAAACAGTTGAAGGATGCCTACTTAAAAATAGCAAAAAACAATGAAGATGAAAAAAAATGGACAAATGCAATAATGGAAGAAAGCGCAGGTAATAAAGAGAAATAAGTGATTAATTTTTATATTACCTATGCCGATATGGAGGAAATAGGTATGGAGGTAAAGGTGAAAGATTATTTTTCTAAATGTATATGCATAATAATTATTTTATTCACGGTTACAGCTATAAAAACTCATGCTCAGGCTTTTAAACGTTTTAAGGAAGGGGATAAAGCTTTAACCATTGTATCAAAAACATTAGACGGGAAACAAATTAATACAGATGAATTTAAGCAGAAAAACACCCTGGGGGTGATTTTCTGGAAACTTGGAAGCGTTCGGAGTATATCAGCATTAAAATATTTACAGAAAACAAAGGAAACATATAAAGATATAGGATTTACAGTCATTTCCGTATATTGTCCCAAAGAATCAACAGGAATATCAAGCAGTGAAATAGAAGAAGTGGAAAAAATTTTGCAGGAAAATAATATTAGCATACCTGTGCTTTTGGATGAAGGATTAAAAGTATTTAATAATTATGGCGTAATTAGTCTGCCGAGTATAATGATACTGGATGTGGAAGGAACGGCAAAATATATTTTAGGAGGTTTTCCTAAATTCGGAGCTGAAAGCGATATCAGTAAAAATGTTAAAAAGATTCTTGGTATTCCTGAGGAGGCTGTCGCAAAAAAGAAATACGAACCTAAATTGCCCGCGAGCAGAAATTACAAACTTGCAAACGCTGTTTTGGAGAGAGGAAATACAGATAAAGCGATTGAATATTTAAAAAATGCAATATCAATGGATCCGGATTATGCGGATCCATATGCTTTAATAGGGAAATTGTATCTTCAGAACCAGAATAAAGAACTTGCACTGGAGAATTATAGAAAAGCTCTGGAATTGGATCCGGACAATAATGAAAATATGATAAAATATGGTTTCTTGTGTCTTGAAGCCGGAATGAATGACGATTCACTTCTGGTTTTCAAAACAATACTTGAAAAGTCACCTGATTTTACACCGTCAGCCCATTATGGGATAGGCAGTGTTTATATGCAAAATCAGGTATATGATTCAGCCCGGTCTGAATCAGAAAAAGCCGAAATACTTTATTCTCAGGCTAACAACTTAAGTCCGCACGAAAATCTTTATTACGCTCAGACTATAAGTAACCTGGCGGAAATATATTCAGCTCTTCAGGAAAAATCTAAAGCCATTGAAGCATATAAAAAAGCCGGTAAGAAATACGAAGAAATTTTAGGAGAATTGGTTAATGAAACCTCTACTCGGGAAAGATAAAATGATGAAAAAAATATTCTACGCTTCCATGCTGATTATATTTATGTTGACCGCAAATATTATTTTTGGAAATGCTAATGACAATTCTGCCGGTGATGAATTTACTAAAATAATAACCGGTGTTGAATTTGAAAAAAAACTTCATTATCCCACCGGAGTTGCAGTTAATTCTCATGGCGAAATTTATATAAATAATATTAAATCTGAAAGTAAGTTTTTTTTGAATAATATTATAGTAGTAAAAATTCAAAAATATAACAAAGAGGGAAAGCTTATTCTGGAGTTTGGTGAAAAAGGTCAGGGAGACGGAAAGTTTAATTTACCTACTGATATTGCTGTTGATAAAGATGATAATATTTATATCACGGATATCGGACTGCACCGTGTACAAATTTTTTCTTCAAAAGGGAAATTTATTAGAAAATTTGGAGTACAGGGTAAAGGAGACGGTGAGTTAAATATGCCGTTTGCTATAGCTGTTGATGATCACAAGGGAAATATTTATATTGCAGACACGGGGAATAATCGCATATCGGTGTTTAATAATAACGGAGCTTTTGTTTTTTCATTTGGAAGAGAGGGCAGTAAAGAGGGGGAATTCAGCAAACCAATGGATTTGGAAGTCATAGACAAAGAGATTTATGTTGTTGATACAGGTAATTCGCGCATACAGGTATTTAATTTTGATGGAAAATTTTTATGGAAATTTGGACAACCCGGTTCCGAATTGGAAGATTTTTCTAATCCGAAAGGAATATCTGTTGATAAGAAAAACGGGATCGTTTATATAAGTGATACAGATAATAATACGATAAAAGCTTTCAGTAAAAAATCGCAATTAATACTTTTTTCTTTTGGGACCAGAGGAGCGATAGAAGGTACATTTAACAGCCCGCAGAGGTCTTTTATTGATAAAAACGGAAAATTATACATAACCGATTCCAACAATGACAGACTGCATATTTTTAAACCAAAATTTCATGTTAATGATGAAGCAAGCAAGAAATGCGCTGATTGCCATAATGAAGAGGTTGTTGAAGTAGATAATAAAAAAACACATCCGGGTTTTGGCAAAGAATGTTCTCCCTGCCATAAATTGGAAGAAATAATTAAGATAAGAGGAGTCAGAAAGTATGAGAAACAGATATGTTTAAGATGTCATGAAAAAGATTTTCGCTACCGCTATTTACATGGTCCTATAGGAATGGGAGAGTGCGGAATATGCCATAATCCTCATGGGTCGGAAAAATATGATCAGCTTCTTGAACGAAAAGACGCTAATCTCTGTATAATGTGTCATGATGTAAAATCAACCAATAATTTTGTGCATTCTCCTATTGAAAAAGGTTTGTGCCTAATATGTCATAACCCTCACGGGGGCAATAATCCAAATTATACATCACGTACTGAAATGAAATTATGCAATTCATGTCATGGGGCAAGATTTCAAAAGAAATATCTTCATGGTCCTATTGGAAGCGGGGAATGTATTGTATGTCATGACCCGCACAGTTCAAAAGAAAAATTTTATCTGAAATTACCGGAAAGCGTGTTATGCAGAACATGTCATAAAGATATTAAATTGAATAAATTTACCCATAAACCTGTTTCTGAAGGTAAATGTCTGGCATGTCATACTCATCATGAATCAGATTTTCAGACTCAATTGCAGAATATAGAAGTTGATTTATGCTACTCATGCCATAAGGAAGAAAAAGAGAAATTTAATAAAAAGTTTGTTCATGCTCCGCTTAAACAGGGTAAAGGTGAATGTATCATATGCCATACTCCTCATAGCTCACAAAATCCTTTTATGCTGAAATATTATTTCAATCCGGCTTTTTATATTAATTATAATTTGAAAAATTTTGATTTGTGTAATCGATGCCATAATAAAAATATTGCGGAAGACGAAATATTATCTAATGATAGAAGTATTATGATTACAAATTTCAGGAATGGAGATGTGAATTTACATTACAAACATGTAAATCAAACCAAAGGCCGTAATTGCATAACATGCCATAATATACATGCGTCCGATTCAGATTTCTTGATCCAGACCGAAACTTACCTTGGGGGAATGATGCAGGGAAAAATAACTTTTACACGCACAGCAAGCGGAGGGAAATGTGAAGTCGGATGTCATAAGCCGAGAGAGTATTCACGCAGTAAAGGGCAATAAAATTGTTTAAAGGATAATAATGAGAAAAAGACATAAAAGATTACGAATACATCTGGCGGATAAAATAAAAAATGAACAGGAATTATTAATAGATAGTTTTATGCTGGTTATTAAAGTTGTTATAGTACTTTTTATTTTTTATTGGTTATTCAGGCCTTAAAGGAAGATTATGTATAAACCGGAGCTGGTATCACCTGCCGGGAATTATGAGAAATTAAAAATAGCTATACAATACGGCGCAAATGCAGTTTATCTTGGGGATACAAGATTCAGTTTAAGATCATATGCTGATAATTTTAGCCCGCAGCAAATAAAAAAAGCAGTTCTATATGCGCATGAAAGAGGAGTGAAAGTATATCTAACTATTAATATTTTTGCACATAACAATAATCTTGCGGATATTAAGGAATATATTTTATTTTTAAAAGATTCCGGAATAGATGGAGTTATAGTTTCTGATCCCGGTGTTTTTACAATTGTTAAGGATTTAGCGCCAGTTTTACCGCTTCATATAAGTACACAGGCAAATGTAACAAATTTGCAGTCTGTTAAATTTTGGGAAAAACTTGGTGCATCACGTATAATTCTTGCCCGTGAGCTGGGATATGATGAAGTGAAGGAAATAAGAGAATCCGCGGCTATTGAACTGGAAGTATTTATTCACGGAGCCATGTGCATGGCTTATTCCGGAAGATGCATGTTAAGCAGTTATATGGTTGGGAGAGATGCTAATCTCGGAAGCTGTGCTCATCCCTGCCGTTATAAATATAATTTGCTTGAAGAAGAAAGACCCGGGCAGTATTTCCCTATAGAAGAGGATGAAAAAGGAACATATATTTTAAGCGCAAGAGATTTATGTACTATTGAACATATTCATTATTTTTTAAATATTGGAATTAATAGTTTTAAAATTGAAGGCAGAATGAAAGGAATTTATTATCTGGCAGTTGTAACCCGGGCATATAGACAGGCAATTGATTCTTATTTGAAGGATTCTAAAAATTATATTGTTAACCCGGAATGGAAAGAGGAACTCGAAAGCATAAGTCACCGTGAATATACTTCCGGTTTTTACTTTGAAAAGGATAGATATAATCTGCAAACAAAAGCAGAATCTTCTTATATTCAAAAATATGATATTGTAGGAATAGTTAAGGGAAAAATAAAAGACAATACAGAGAGAAAATTTATTATAGAAATAAGGAATAAATTATCCAGGGGCGACGAGATAGAGATTTTAGCGCCTTCAGGTAATTTATCATATAAAATAGAAAAAATTTGTGATATAAACGGAGCTGATCTCGAATTTGCACACCCTAATCAGCAGGTACTAATTGAATTTAAAGGTTCTATCGAAGAAGGAAATCTTTTAAGAATCAGGAAAAAATAATGCAAGTAGAGACATTAAACACTATCAGTAAATGCTATAAAGTTCCTTCTGAAAAAATAGGATTTATCAACATGATTATTGATTCTTACGAAGGAATGGCTTGTCTTCGTACGCTGGATGAAAAGCTTGGGTATGTTGAGCTGTGGATTTCTCCGTTTTTTGAAAAAGAAGTCGAAAAAATAATAGAAGATCTAAAAAAAGATATTCTTATAGAAAGGATATAAGAAAATACATTTCTCTTGATTTTAAATTAAAATTAAGATATTATTGAAACAATATTTTAAAAAAACAAATTAAATAATAAGGAGGCTAATTAATGATAAAAAAAATATTCATTATTATTACTGCTATTTTAGCTTATACCCTTTGTTTTTCAACTATTTATGCTGACACAAGAACAGATGAGTTATTAATAAGAGGCAGAGCTTTAGTTGAATCAGCTATTAAAACTTCTGAGCAAAATACAGCAAAGTATTTAGAAGAGATAGAATTTGAGAAATTAAAAATTAAAGAATCGCAGGATATTATCAGTGAAACCAGAGTTAAGCATGAAGAAAATCTGGTAAAAATTCGCGAGCAGGAAGAAATTATTAAAAAATTGGAAGAAAAACCTAAAGAAATTCATTATACAGTTATACGCGGAGATTGTTTATGGAGAATAGCAAAGAAAAATGAGGTCTATGGAGATCCTTACAAATGGACTCAGGTCTATTATTATAATCAGGATCAAATAAAAAATCCGGATCTTATATATCCGGGGCAGATATTCAGAATTCCTTTAGGCCATGTGGACGAAAGTGATATGCCGAATAGATATGAAGTAGTTAAAGGCGACAGTTTGTGGAAAATAGCCGGATATCAGAAGATTTACGGTGATCCTTATAAATGGCCGGTTATTTATAAAGCAAACAAAAAATTCATTAAAGATCCGAGTATTATTTATCCATATCAGATTTTAAATATTCCAAGGCAATTAAGCAAAGCCAATTAAAATTAATTTTAAGGGTTCATATTCCTGATTGTGAAGCAAAATGCAAAAAAAATTGCAAATTTTTTTTTTATTTAATAAATTTTAGTATATTGTGGTTATTTTTTTCAAGTACAATATTTGCTTCACAAAAATCCTATCATATTGTTCGCCGTGGTGACACACTAATGGGCATTTCCAGGATTTATCAAATTCCTGTTAATGAGCTATTGCGATTAAATAAGCTTAAAATAAGAAGTAATATACATGCCGGACAAAAAATAATTATAACTGCCAAAACAGAATCTCCTGCTCAAAAAATCACGGTACATATCGTGAAAAAAAATGATACTTTATCAAGTATCAGCAGATATTACAAAATTTCGATGCAAAATATTAAATCCAATAATAAAATATATAATGATAAATTATTTATTGGACAGCGTCTTTTCATTCCTGTTAAAGATGACAAAGTGCATTTGACTGAATATAATTTTTCATGGCCTGTTTCCGGCAGGGTAGTGGATAGTTAAACACGACAGTGATATCACTACTGTATATGGTAATTTAGGAGAAACATTAGTAAATATCGATCAAAAAGTTGAAGAAGGAGAAGTTATCGGGAAAATTACTACCGAAGAAAATTCCTCAATATCCTTTTTGCATTTTGAAATAAGGATTAATGCCTCTCCACGTGATCCTTTGTCTTATTTGACGAAAAAATATTAGCTTCAGGTGAATAGACTGAAGGTGGAAGGTTTTTAGGTGCAAATTATGAAATTTATTATTGATGGATATAATCTTATTCGCACATTGCCGCGTTATACACACAGCAGGTTCGCGGATGAAAAAAGAGCAGTTGTGCGTCTTATAAAAATACATCCTTTAATGAAAAAGCAGAGTCATGAAACTATTATTGTATTTGACGGTTATGCTGATGATGAAAATATAATTAACGATAAAAATATTAAAATAATTTTTAGCGACGATGATTCTGCTGATGAAACAATAAAAAATATAGTGGAAAATTCAAAAAAGCCCGAAGAAATCTATGTCGTAACAGATGATCGTGAGATACGGGATTTCATAAGAATTATGGGAGCGAAAAATATAACAATAAAAGAATTTGCCGCCGCAATTAAACAGGATAAAGAGCCAATAAAGAAAAATATTGAAAACAATAAAATAGATGATAATGACGCTATAAGGATTACTAAAGAGTTTGAGAATATCTGGAAAGTTAAATAATGAAGATACGCTGCGGTCTGCCGCAGGGTATCTTCATTATTTAAATCATAATTTGGATGGAGCTATGGAAAAAGCATTGTTGGTAATTCCTTATGGTTATAAAAGGCATGACTGGGATCTGGAAGATATTATTTCTGAGCTGGAAGATCTGGTTCAATCAGCTGGGATTGATATTCAGGAAAAAACTATCTGCCGTATTAAAGAGATTAACGCGTTTTATTATATTGGTAAAGGTAAAGCATTTGAGATAAAAGAAAAAGCCCATGATAAACACGTAGATGTTGTTATTTTTAATTCTGATTTGACTCCGGGACAGCAAAGAACATGCGAGGAAATAATCGGTGTTAAAGTAATTGATCGGACACAATTAATTCTTGATATTTTTGCCCAGCGTGCAAAATCGAATGAAGGAAAAATTCAGGTTGAACTTGCTCAATTAAATTATATACTGCCGAGGTTAACAGGTTCGGCTAAATATCTTTCGCGTCTTGCGGGAGGAATTGGCACACGCGGTCCGGGTGAGCAGAAACTGGAAATTGACCGCCGGAGAATAAAAGAAAAAATTTCTAAACTAAAAACCGATCTCGAAATTCTTAAAAGACAGAGAAAAAGCTTAAGAATACAAAGAAAACGTAATGACCTGCCGCTTTTAAGCCTTGTAGGTTATACTAATTCAGGTAAATCATCTCTTCTTAATAAGTTAACCGGTTCTGAGGCCATAGTAGAAAACAGGCTTTTCAGTACCCTGGATGCTTTAACCCGGAGACTTGCTTTACCCAATCATCAGAAAATTCTTTTGACTGATACGGTAGGATTTCTTCATAACCTTCCGCATAACCTTATAGAATCGTTCAAGTCTACGCTTGAAGAAGCTCAGGAGGCGGATTTACTTTTGCATGTTGTTGACGCTTCCAGCCATCTCCTGCTGGAAAAAATTAAAGATGTTAATAAAGTTTTAAAAGAATTAAAATTAGAAGAAAAACCTGTTTTAATGATATTAAATAAAATTGATAAACCCGGCGCGAGAAAAAACGCAAAAAAAATGGAACTTGAATTTCCTGATTCGATTATGGTATCCGCTTTAAGCGGTTATGGTTTAAATAAATTGAAAGATTTATTAGAAAAAAAACTGAAATATTTTACAAAAACAATTGAAATTCTTATTCCTTTTAATCAAATGAACATACTTGATATGATTTCAAGAGAGGGAGAAGTTCTGGAAAGAGAATACATCGAAACAGGAGTAAAACTAAAAGCCAGAATCCCAACACATCTGGCAAATAATTTAAAAATTGTTTCAGGTGTTTAGGCTGAAGGCTGAAGTATATTAGCATGGGCTGTACAAAAAGGTGTAAGCCCCCATATTTTGTCCCGCGAAAGCGGGAATCCAGTATTTAAGCCATTCTTTGAAAACATAGATTCCGCATCGAGTGCGGAATGATACCTTTTTGGACAGCCCCCAGGTAGACTTAAGTGTTAAGCGTGTTTCCTATTATAAAGGTATTATTTTTTATACCGGAAATAGAATTTATCCGGTTGCATCAAATATTTATGCTGTTCCACGGACAGCGATTTAATGTTACAGTAGAATATCGCTCTATATTTCAGGATGCTTTGGGTATAATTTAATGGATAGATAAGAAGGGGGGTATATTAAAAAAGAAATTAGTTTATGTAAACAAATGTAACTATATATAAACAAATATAAAAAGGAGAAAAAATGAAGGAAAAATTGTTGAAATTTGGAATGGCAGCAGCTTTACTTTTAAGTTTTACGGCGGTTTCTTTTGCCGCCTCTTCTTACGAGATTATTGACCTGGGCTTGGATTATGCCATGGACGTAAACAATAGCGGCCAGATTGCCGGTGGTTTAGGGGGACATGCTGTAATATACACCAACGGTATAATCACTGATATAGGAACTCTGGGCGGATATTCGAGCCAGGTCAACGGTCTCAATGAAAGCGGACAAGTTGTAGGAAGTTCTACAACTGCAGGGGGAGAAAACCATGCTTATATATATTCCGGAGGTGTGATGACTGACCTGGGTACTCTGGGTGGGGACCAGAGTCAAGCTTATGGCATTAACGACAACGGTATAGTAACTGGAGTTTCTATGACCGCTGATGGATTCTATCATGCTTTTATGTGGGATGGTACCATGCATGATATGGGTACACTGGGTGGTGTTATGAGCTTAACCTTGGGCAGTTGGGCTGTCAACAACAGCGGACAGATAGTTGGAGTTTCTGACGGCTATGCTTTCTTGTATGATGGAGTAATGCACAACCTGGGGACTTTACCCGGCGGCATTGGAAGTAACGCTATGGCTATTAATGAAGGCGGACAGGTTGTCGGGGAATCCGGCACTGCCGGCGGAGAAACCCATGCTTTTTCTTATGTTGGCGGAGTGATGAGTGATTTAGGCACCCTGGGAGGCAATACAAGCAGCGCATGGGGTGTCACCAGCAGCGGACTGATTGAAGGATATTCGGTGACATCAAGTGGAGAAGAGCATGCTTTCTTTTATAATGGCATAATGCACGATGTTGGTACTTTAGGCGGCAATTACAGCAGGTCTTACCCAATGAACGAAATCGGCCAATTAGCCGGTAATTCTAACACTGCCACTGGAGAATATCATGCATTTGTATACAGTCTTAGTGATGGGATTATTGATCTGGGGATGCTGGATGGCGGCAACTACAGCTCTGCGTATGGTATTAACGATAACGGCTGGATAGTGGGAGTTTCCAATGACGGGATAAGTCCGCCGCATGGCGTTCTCTGGAAACCGCAGGATAGCGTTGTTCCTGAACCAGGTACTATGTTTCTTTTTGGCAGCGGTTTAGCCGGTTTGCTGGTTTTTCGCCATAAAAAAAACTAAGCTATTATTCTAAATTTAATACTGAAAAATATCCGTGGCTTTTGCCATGGATATTTTTTTTATCCTGTATTCAAGTTAACGATTTCCTTGGTTCTACTATTATTGCTCTTTCGTAAAACAGTTCCTAATTCCTCAATCTCATCAGGTGAAAAATTAAATTTAGATCTGGATAGAACCTCAAACAATTCTTCTAAAGCTTCATTTGATATTAATAACTCAAATTTGTCATCTAACCATAAATCGAGAATTTTTCTATAATAACCACGTTTTAAAAAAGATATATAAATATTTGTATCTATAACTATTCTAAGCTTTTCTGTTTTTTTTCCCATAGTTTGCTCTAACCTCTTGAATCTCTTTTTGTATATCTTCTTCAGTAATGTTATCTAATTTGTTTTCTACTTTGGAAAGAAAAGCTCGAAATTTTATTTTCCAGTTTTCTTTTCCTTTTAAATATTCAGCATAATTAATAAGTTCTACTACTTTATTTGTTGGCAAATCCTTTACTGTGGACATTAACCTATCTTCAAACACTCTATGTAATTCCATATTTAATTACCTCTATTACAATATTTACTTATCAAGGGTAAGAATTATAAATTTAAGGAAAATTAAGCTGTTTTAAATATAATTTAAACACATAAAATTTTAAAAGTCAAAGAAATTTCTGAGAACGACATTAAGAAGAGATTTTTCCAAAGACCCCGGAAGCGCAGATTATTGGGAAACAAATTTTACGTTCTGGGCCATCGGTTGGAGCAAATTATTGTGAAAGTTGCAGAGCAAGATCAGATAATGAATATGTAAATTGAAAAGTGAAAGGTTTAATTATGGAAGAAGAACTTTATGGAAATTTATGTAAGATTGAA
>JACQWU010000221.1 GCA_016209155.1 Candidatus Desantisiibacteriota bacterium
TCCTTTAATAATTTGAATATTAACTATAGGCATATTTTTCTCCTTTTGGATAAGATTATATATGCAATATTATTTAAAAGCAAATGTGCTTATAACATTTTATTTTTAAAATTACCTTGATTTTTATTTTAATTAGTGTTAGAAATGTAACATAATATATTGGAAATTAAATTTATAAATTTTACCCCTGCCATGTCCGTGATAGAGTAATTTTTTTGAGCCAACATTATTTAAAAGGAAGCCTGAATTTATATATGGCTTGCAAACCTTCTTCTAGAGAAGGACGTGAAAAATATATATGAAGGCATCCACCTGTCGAAGGGCAGGTTCAAAAGTTATTACCTCACACGGCATTACGGCGGGGGTTAATTTTTTGCTCACTTCATAATAACTATTTCCACCGTACGGGATTTACCGCCCAGCGAACTGTCATTAACCGTTAATTCAAATAGATATTTTCCTGGGAATACTGGAATAAACGAAGGATTCTTCGAACCCGCATCGTCAAATGCAATATCAGCAGGACCTTCCTTCTGTATCCATTTGTATGTAAGACCATCATTATATGGATAAGTGGAATCATTCGGATCAAAACTTTTATCACCGTTGAGAACAAAAGTTGAATCCAGATAACCGGCTAAAGCATCTCCCGCGTTTGATACCGGAGCAAGATTACCCCATAAATCCGTTAAACGCATAGTTGCGATATAATTATCCGTCTGATTTTGAGCGTTCCATTTATTTAATGAATTATCTCTTATTGTATGACAATTACCGTTCATACATGAATTCGGTCTGGAATTTCCGATTAAATTATTCTCAACCGGATATAAAATATTAAAACTGTGATTTGCCAGGTCACCGGTAGCCGCGGAAGCACCCGTAAACGGCATATGACAGGAAACGCATTTACTTCCGCTTTCACTATGTTTTGTATGCCCGGAAACATTCCCATCCACTGTAATTCCGGAAATTTTATTTTTTGAATTAATACTCACTGAATGGCATGTCTTATTCAAACATACAGAGTTATCATCTATATTATTTTTTAAACTATGCGCAAAATTCCCATTGTGAGGGTCGTGACAGGTAAAACATGTAAGTCCGGCCTTTGCATGTGCGCTCACTGCAAACTCCGATGCCTGCGCATGATTAGATCTCTTTGAGAGGGAATAATCAGACCAATTATCTGTATTATCAACCGCAAAAAACTTCTCCAGATTTTCGCCCGGCTTAAACGAAGCCCCCGTTAAATCATTATAGGCAAAAGCATAAGTTCCATCCGGAACACTTCTCCCTCGCATATGACAGCGTGCGCAGATATCATTCGCTCGCGGGAAAGTAAGCTTTTCGGGATTTATTATTGTATCCGGTGCACCTCCGGCGGCAACATGTTTTAACCCTGAACCGTGACAAGATTCACATCCCACATTAAATTCCTTATAAACTGTTGTATAATCGCCGGAATCATTTTTACCCGCATACACTAAACCGGTTGTGTGACATCCTGAACAATTTTTTTCCCAGGAAGCATTCCCATCCGGAGTACGCGGAGTTTTTCCGCTAAACCACACACTTGAATCATAAAAAAACCAGGAATTGGTTCTTTTAACATACTGAATAGGTAAAACAAAAATCAGATTATTTAATTTTGTAAGGAAAAGCTGTTTCCATGCGCTTCCACCAATGATATAGGAGACCGGATAAATTTTATCTTTAATATCCACATTATATTCACCTGAAATATATGATAAAGCAGGAGCAACACGCGAGTACCAGTAATCTCTAAAGACAGAATCATTTACAGGAATATTTGTACTGTCACCCAATACAATTCCCTGCTTAAAGTCATTTATTCCGTTAAAATCACTATCAGAAATAATACTGTTATCATCCTCAGGTTTTTTGATAAACGAAGCATGAAGACTTTCTTTCCAGCGATTATATACATTAAGATGGCAATCCCTGCAGCTTTCGGAACCTGAATATTCTTTTGCAGGATCGGGGAATACTATTGTTGTCTTTTTTTCTTCTTCCTTTTTTTTATCCTGGGGACTGGTGGTACATGCAAGCGCTAAACCATATATAATAATTCCAATAACAAACAAAATTTTTCTATTCATGTTTTCCCCTCTTTTTCATTTTTTTTCCCTGCTTCTAAATCTTCACCGGTTTTTTCCAATCCCTGATCTTTTTTTGTTTCGCAATTAACTTTCTTTTTAGGCAAATTTCCTACAACAATAGTAAGATCGCCAATCTGGATTTTCTGCGCATCTTTACTTTTGTTAGCGGAATCAGGAATAGGTGATTTATGCATTGACATCATTAATCTTGCCATATCTTCAGAATATTCTACTTTTGAAACTTTTTTAAAAGTACTTTTATCATACCAGTCATGCAATTCCTGTTCGGTCATTTCTTTCTTTTTTTTACCGGAAGAATGTTTCCTGTCATACATTAATTTCTTAGCATATCGAAAAAAAGCCAAAAAAAGGACCACTTTAATATTAAGATAAATAAAAAAACCTATTGTATAAATCAATACCGACTCTTTTTCCATTATATTGGTCCTGATTATAATATCTTCTTAAACAAATCCTCCCATAAAATAATATAATCAGGACATTTTTTTGATTATATCATCTTTTATCTGGAAGTGCCAAAAATTGCAGCTTCACGGCTAAAACAGATAATCCGCAACTTTTTTTAATTTTTCCACTCCTAAAATTTCATTTTCAAATCTCGGGACTAAAGCTCTTACATCCGGAAATGATTGAAAAATTTCGTCTAAATATTTTGATTGTGAATTAATTCTATTTATAACAAATTCATGCGTAAAATTTTTTGTAACATTCTTATCAATAAGCCCGTTAACAACAACACCGCCTATTGGTATCCCGAAATCCTGAAACCATCCGATAAATCTTTTAATAACCGCAATAGGTAACGCTTCAGGCAAAGTGGCAAAAAAGAAAGCTGTTTTTTGTTTATCTGTTAATAATTTATGAACTCTGTCAATCCGTCCTTTGAAATTCATAAGATAATCAAGCAAAGGATCCTTTTCATCGGTTTTTGATACAGATAATTTTTTCCGTAAATTTGTTGACTCTTCCCTGCTTGACAATATTTTCTCTACCCACAAAGTATAAACTTTTGACATACCTAATAATTTACGCGCATTAGCCGCCGGAGCAGTATCAAAAACATACACATCATATTTATCTTCAAACATCAGATCAACCATCTGCTCAAACATGGCTGATTCCTCAAAAGCCGGATTCATAGTTGCTGTTTCAATAAACTCATTAGTCTTCTGACTTGAAATATCGGCAAACTTTAAAAACCATCCAATTTTTTCTTTTATTTCTATTTTCTTTTTTACAATAGTCTCTTTTGTATCAATTTCCAATGAAAAAAGCCTGGTATCTTTAACAGCTGTTTCCTTACCGAATACATTTTGACATAAAAGACCGCTCAAACTATGAACCGGATTAGTTGAAACAAGTAGAGTCTTTTTACCTTTTTCCGACAGCCGTAAAGCAGTTGCGGCGGCTAAAACAGTCTTCCCCACACCGCCCTTACCGCCATAGAAAATATATTTAAGCTGATTTTTGGACATAAAAAAATCATTCATATTTTCTTTAATAAGTTCATGCTTCTCCGGCATATAATCCTCTATAAAAAATCAAAAGTCCCCAAACATTTTTTGAGCTACTTTTTCTATCATATCAAGTCCCGTAATATCCTGTTCAAATTCCGGAACAAAACCCATAATTTGATCACAAAAAACAGTTCTTATCTTATTAAGCGGCTCCTGCTGGCTGATAATACGGTTCCTTAAATAATCCGGAATATTTTGAGTAAGGAATTCTGAAGGAATAACCCGGTTAACAACATATCCGGAGATTGGGACCCCAAATTTAGAAAAAAGCTCTTTAGCCTTAATCGTATCAAAAATAGTCATTTCCTCAGGCGTTAAAACAAAAAAGAATCCTGTCTTTTCCTTATCGGTAAAAATACTTGAAGAAAGATTAATACGCTTTTTAATATCTAAAAGTTCATTTAATATTTCATCCTCTTCGCTCGATTTTTCATTTCGCATTTTTGCGACAACCGCATCATATTTATGCATTTCAGTCCGCAAATCAGTAATTTTATTTATCCACTCATCATATATCGACGTCATAGATAAATAATAAAGAGCATGCCCCAGAGGAACAAGATCATAGATATAATAATCATAATCCCCTTTAAATACAATATCCACAACCGCATCAAATATAGCGCTTTCTTCCATTGCCGGTTCTGCTGATGCCGCTTTAATATAAGTTTCAACCTCCTCCGGCACTTTCTCAAGCCCGTAACGATCAAGAATTTTCTGCTTTATCTCTTTTTGATATTGCTTTATCCTCTCATCAGCATCAATTTCCTGAGCAAATAAATTGGGCATTATTTCTGTTGCCCCTTTGCCAAAAATATTTTTCTTAAAAATATCGCTTAAAGATGCCTGCGGATCAACAGAAAAAACAAGTACCTTATATCCCTTTTTCGCCAGATAATATCCGCATGCCGCAGAAAAGGTAGTTTTCCCCAATCCGCCTTTTCCACCAAACATAATATATTTAGTCTTTGATTTTATATTCAGCAATTCTTTTAAATTCATATTCCTGCCCGAATTTGAAATTTGAAATCTCAAATTTGAAATTTATCTATGCAAGCGTATCAGTAAAATCTTTTTCCCTCAGCATTCTTCTTTTCCATGTTGATATTTGAGGAACAACATAAGGCAGAAGCCGCAGGGAATAATAGGGAGGTAAAATAGGTACTCCAAGCATATCACCCATTGTAATAAGAATAAACAGATGCTCCATACTGCCGCGTGTTTTCAAAGCAAAACGC
This sequence comes from Candidatus Desantisiibacteriota bacterium, assembly GCA_016209155.1. Lineage (GTDB taxonomy): Bacteria > JACRDZ01 > JACRDZ01 > JACRDZ01 > JACRDZ01 > JACQWU01. Next base: position 4,900 of record JACQWU010000221.1, read on the forward strand.
GCAGTATCATGAGAAGCCATCCCATAAATAAATTCCTTAATATTCTTCCCAAAACTAAAACTTTTTTTTTCTTCTTTTTCATCTTTATCCGGCATATCATCTCCTTATATAAATTGATTTGTATTTAAACATGAAAAATCATGAAAGTCAACGATATTTTAAGTAAAACTTTCTGCCTTTTCTCTTACAAATGGAAGGATTTTTGAAGATTCTATATTCCTAATCTATTATTGTTTTTTTTACTCTTTATTCTCAATTTTAAAACATTGTATGGGCGGCTCCCTGTGGCCGCCCATATATTTCAATCCACGCGCCCGCAAGGGGCGCGACAAGCGATCTAATTGTCAACCGCATCAAGCAAAAGTTTCAATCCACGCGCCCGCAAGGGGCGCGACCTGCGTCCACTGATCAGGACGACACAGGGGGGGGTTTCAATCCACGCGCCCGCAAGGGGCGCGACTCGTGTCCGCGTCCGAGCCTGCGTCCACTGATCAGGTTTCAATCCACGCGCCCGCAAGGGGCGCGACCAATCCATCGTGTCCGCGTCCAATCCTGACCAGGTTTCAATCCACGCGCTCGCAAGCCCGCAAGGGGCGCGACATGTAATAACCGCAATCGGAGAAAAACTTGAAAAGTTTCAATCCACGCGCCCGCAAGGGGCGCGACTCCATAAATCCATTGGAGTATTCATTGGTGTCCCTGGTTTCAATCCACGCGCCCGCAAGGGGCGCGACTGTATCGTACGTTAATTCTATCGAGGACCCAGGTTTCAATCCACGCGCCCGCAAGGGGCGCGACCAAAGTGGAAAGATAGGCACAGCTATTGGGTTCGTTTCAATCCACGCGCCCGCAAGGGGCGCGACATTCTCAATTTGAATTTTTTGTAAAATGTTACTTGTTTCAATCCACGCGCCCGCAAGGGGCGCGACTGTCTAAATAAAAAATCCTTTAAAATCAATATGTTATATATGCATTTTTGCGAAAGTATTTCAACTAATATATCTAATATAGAGCAATAAAATTTGAACCTTATAAAAATCTTTATTTCAAAAGAGAATACCCTTATTGCGAACATCCTAAGGGAATGCATCCTAACTTAGGGTTCGCACTGAGGTTTTATACAATTAATGGCCCCTCCAAATCCACTATACTTTTTGCTCCAATATGTTCTACTTTTCTTTTCCAATTTGACCCGAGAAAATAAAATCTCAAACTGTCTTTTTCTTCATCTATTTCATCTATCAATTTTTGCCGCAATACCGCCCATTGTGTTGGGTCAATATTACATTCAAATACTGAATACTGAACCCGCTGTCCGTAATTTAAACAAATTTTTGCTACATGACGCAAGCGTTTTGCACCGCCGGGGTCAGATGTCATAACATCATAACTTACAAGAACAAGCATGTTCATCTCCTTTTTGGGCAGCCACGGGGAGCTGCCCCTACCGCCAGATAAAAACAGGATATCCATCTAAATCACCGCGCAAATGACGGGATAACAATAATGCCTGAATATAAAATAATAAACCCACCGGAACAGTCTCTTTTATAAATGGATGCATTATTTCCTCTTGTTTCCGTTTTTGATAAGCAACTAAAACAATTTTACGGGTATCATCATCCATCAGCACAGCTCCGGATTCTGATTTTTTAAATCCCTTTTTTTGAACCTGCTCCCGGTTAATCAAAGATAAAACCAATCTATCAGGTAAAAATGCCCTAAATTCCTCCATTATATCTAAAGCCAGTCCCGGCCGTCCGGGTCTATCTCTATGCATAAAACCAACGTATGAGTCCAAACCAACAGATTCTAATGCGGAACGTACATCATGCGCTAAAAGTGTATATAAAAAAGATAATAAACAATTCACTTCATCAAGCGGCGGTCTGCGGTTTCTTTCTTCAAATTTAAAATCATTTTTTTGCGCAACAATTAAATGATCAAAAACAGAAAAATAAGAATGCGCAGAATCACCTTCAATCCCGCGTAATACATCTAATTCTAAATTATTTTCAAGATGCCTTAATGAAGAACTTAAATTTTTTGAAGCATTGGAAATTTCCTCTAAATTAATTTTATCACTATGGTCTCTTATTGCTCTTTGTAATACTGTTCGTGAATTTGAAATTTTCCCAATTAAAATCGACCTTGCTATTTCAGATGCATATTTCATATCATCAGCACGCCGATATTGTTCACGACGCAAAAGCACATTGCCCGAAGTCTTACCATGAACTCTTGCTAAAAAATGCCCATATTCTGTTAAAAAGCTTATTGTAACATTATTTTCAGCGCAAAAGCCCATTAAAAAAGGGCTTAGCATTACATTGCCAAAACATACAATACTGCCAAGAGTATGAATTGGCGCTTGCAGCTTAACTTCCTTTTCAACAGAAACAACCACAGTTTCGCCTTCTTTAGAAAGATAAGCTCCCTGTGTAGTTATAAAAAGTGTATTAAGATATTTTTTCATTTAAATCCTCAATCAACATAATTACTTCTTAGGCTGCCAATATTTTTTAATGTTTCTTCAAACTCTTTTTACTTCTTTTTTTGTTCGAATATATAAAAATTTCAGATTTCAGATCATCAAAAACAGGAATTTGTTCTATAACAGCCAAAATAGAGCGAACCTCACCGGCTGACCCGCGTGCATAATATAAAAAAGCAATCAATTCCTGAGTAGTTCCACGTTCAAATCCTTCAGCTATATTGTTAGGGATAGATAACGCTGCCCGTTGAATCTGATTGGCTATATCACCTTTAAACCTAAATCGTTTATCTTCTATGAGTTTAAACACCTCTGTAGTTAATTTAATTCCATCCTGCCACACAGGAACATTTTCAAACCGATCAAATGTCATAATATCTCCTTTACAAATTTCAAATTTCAAATTTTCTTTTAGATAATCAACCACCGATGTTTTTCTCCCTATTGCTTTTGGCATACATATATCAAAAAACGAACATGAATCACATTTTGCCATATAAACCGGTTTAGGTGTTTTACGCGCATCAATAAAATCATGCAAACGAACAGCCGTATCTTTTGTTTCTTTACATAACGCATCATCAAACTCAACATCAAAACGATGCCGGGTCTTACCATAAAAAAGCGCGCCTGATGGTATTTTCACATTTAACATTTCTTCAAGACACAAAGCTTGAGCGCAAAGCTGAATTTTATCGCAATCATCCATCTTTGGTTTTCCTCTTTTATATTCTACAGGAAAAGGAATCCAGCACCCTGATTCATCTTTATGAAACTCAACAACATCCGCTTTCCCGTTTAACCCAAGTTCAGTAGAACGCAAAGGCATACCACGTTCAATTCTTACATCATTCCTCATAAGTCCTATAGGTCATATACGACCTATTTTTTTTCAAATTCTTTTTCCAAAGCCCGCAGCTGCTGATCAAGCAAAAAGTTTGTTTGGTGAATCAGGCAAATAATGGTGTTTGCCGCAACTTCGGGAGGTGAAGCCTCAATATAGGACTTATAAGTCGTATAGGACCTATTCTTCGCCCAAGCCATTTTCCTGACAGCTTGGGCTTTTGGGTGTTCTTTTCCCCAAAAGGGAAGTCCTTTTTGCCGCAAATAGTCCTCAAAATCAAGAAGCAGCTCTTCCTGACTTGCCCGCGCCACGCCAATGAGTTTTAGCTCAGTCTTTTTAGAAGTGCCTGACGCCATGCAACCCTCGGCAATATTCTGCTTACCGCTTCGAGCTGCCTGCACCATTTGGTCATGTGTACGGGATCGGCGATCAATAAAACGGTCGCAAAATTTTACCGTAGCGTCATAAACAATCTCAGACATCTGGTAAGACTTGAGATCGCGATAACCGCCGTGAGGCGGAATAAGCTTAGGGGATTCTTTTGGATTAAGCATTTTTATTTACCTCTTTTTCTACTGAAACTACTACAGTTTCACCTTCTTTAGAAAGATAGGATCCCTGTGTAGTTATAAAAAGTGTATTAAGATATTTTTTCATTATTTTATCTTCTTTTGAGATTCTTTTTCTGTTAAATAATTATTTCCGGAGACAATAGGTCTTTTCAACCGTTTCTCCAGAGCTTTTCTGGCATTACCGGCAATACTTCCGCCGGCATTAGCGTCTGCTTTAAGTTTTTTTATTCCTTGTGAATTTTCATTCCTATGAATTTCTGTTGTGGATCGTTCTCCGAGCATTGTAAAAATTAACTCAAAATCATCCATATGATCACGAAGATTCTCCCGTTTAAGTCCTTTTACTTCCTTATATTGTGAAGGGGTGATCCCAAATGTAGCTTTAGATATTTCCGCTGTTAAAATTTCATAATCCTTCTCTTCTTTCGCGCCGCGATTCTGCCATTCATCGGTCAGTTCTGCGCGAATAGCAATCCCGCGCATACGTTTTTCAATCCAGTCGTCACTGTAGCCTTTAAGTTTATAAAGCATTCGCGTTCTTTTTGTTGATAGTTCCGGATCCTCAATTTCTTGAATTCTTTCGTATCCAGTTTTTGCCAACCAGCGTTTTAATGGTTCTGCTTTTGGTGATGGGATTGACTGGATAATTCTTAATATTCCCTCTGTATTAGCGCAATCCGTTTCATATTTTTTACCGTCAGAAGCTTCCAATTTCAGTCCGTGACAAAATGTCACGACCTCACTTCCTTCTTCCGATAATCGTTGTTTAAGCTTTCGCCAATACGCGCCTGCATCCACACTATCAGTAAGAACACCGCACACATCAACAACCGAAAACCACCATTCGTTTTGATGTAAAACTTTTCTAATTTTTTTACCTTTAAAAATTGCGATTTTTGTTTCTAGTTGCATTAACGGTTTCTCCTTTCAAATTTTATTTTTATTATACTTTGACCTACTCACATTCAGAACTTTTAATAATATCTTTAAGATAATTTGCAACAGTTGTTCTTTTTTCAAATGTTTTTGGAAGACAAATTTCCAATAAAGAACATTCTTTGCATTTTTTAGAATATTCCGCTTTTGGAGTAATTTTTGTCATAACAAGTTCATAAACTTTTTTTATCGTTTCTTTAGTTTCTATTCTTAAACTTTCATCAAAATTCACATCTTCCCGCCGCTTTGTCTGTCCATAAAAAAGTGCTCCACAAGGTATTTTTACATTTAATATTTCTTCAAGACACAATGCTTGCGCACAAAGCTGAACTTTATCGCTATTATCAGATTTAGATTTTCCTCTTTTGTATTCAACCGGGAATGGAATCCATTTATCAAATTCATCTTTGTGAAACTCAACAACATCAGCTTTTCCATTTAATCCAAGTTCATTCGAACGCAAAGGAATACCTCGTTCAATTTTAATATTTTTTCTTATTTCAAAATTTTCCTCATGTGCTTTATCATGCATAATTCTTCCTTCAGCAGTGAAGACATTTTCTACCCAAGCTTGTTCAATATGAACCAAAGCACATCTCCGCTGGCAATACATATAATGACTAAGTGCTGAAATCATTACAAATTCTTCATCCATTTTTATCCCTATCAAATAATAAAATTTTCAGGAGTGTTATCAAGTTTTAACACTCCAGCCATATAACCTAAAAAATCTTCGTCATAATCCAATAACCATAAATATAAATCATTAAATCCATGTAATGGTTCTAATGCATACAAATCAATTCTATTGCTATAAATAGCTACTGATTTTTGTTGCAATTCCATAAAATCAATCTTCTCGTGCCGTTCTATTCTTTCTTTTAAATCCTTATCAATAATAGTTGTTACGGTATTAGAGGGAATGATTTTAAACTGTTCCTTTACAGATGGAAACTCTTTATTCCTTTCAGCTATAACTATAGAATTATTATCTGCTGATGTTTGATTCTTTTCCCGTACTTCACGCTTCATGGCTTCTGTACAAAATTCAGAGAATATTTTTCCTTCATCATACATTTGTTTCAAAACTTTAGATGAAGTTAGAAATGTTGGATGCTCTCTTAAAAAACCTCCTAGAGAAATTTGAAAACCCCATAAATTACTTATCCCATATTCACCGGATCTATTTATTCGTCCTGCAGTTTGAAGTGTGCTCGTAAGACTACAAAACTCTCTTGCTGCTGTATTAAATGAGAAATCCACACCAGCCTCAACACAAGAAGTAGCTACTAATGTCCAGTCTTTATCATTACGATTTAAAAGTCTTTGTTTTATTCTGTCAATTATTTTTTTCCTATGAATCGGGGCTAAAGCTGTTGAAATATGTTCAACATATTTTCTATCTCCATGTAATTCACATAATCGTTTAGCAACTGCTGCTGCTGAATGCACAGTATTCAGAATAAGCAATCTAGGCCCATCCATATTTTTTATCCAATTACAAAGTTCATCCATATTTAAAGATTTTTCTTTTTTTAAATATTTTACCCTTACGGATTCACCTTTTATTGCCTTATTACGAATAACATCAGTAACAAGTTCTGGAATATTTTTAGATGGTGGATTTGAGAATTCTTCAAGTTCCCAAAAACGATTTAACGAACCTGATGCTAGCACAATATAGCAACCCCAATCATCAACAAGTTCTTTTAACCATTTCCATGCTTGCGCCCAGAGTGATGCAGGTAATGTAGCATGTGTTTCGTCAATAAATATTGCAGATCCAGCAAGTTGATGGAGTTTGCGCAATGAGCTTGTACGGTTGGTTGCCAGCGTTTCAAAAAACTGCACTGCAGTAGTTACGGTTACAGGAGCATTCCATAAAAATGAAAAAACTCGTGTACTTTCATCTTCAAACTCAGCTTTATGGTGATGTGCCGCAATTACTTTTTCAGGATTTTCATCTGGTAAAATTAATGCTTTACGATATATATCAACAGATTGTTCAATAATATTTGTAAAAGGTAATACAACAAATATACGGCGTAATTTTTTAATTTTTGCGATATTTAGTAAATGCGCCATTACAGCAGTTGTCTTTCCTGTTCCTACAGGACTGTCACAAGTAATTATTCCTTTATCAGATATTGGCGCATTTCGACATGCTTCGTATATCTCCTGCCGCAGATTATCTCTTTCTATTTTTGAAGGATCACCACTAGTAAGACCTTTAACAAAATTATCCAATAGCGAAAGTCTTTCATCTGCCTGTAATAATATCTCTCCACTAGGAACAACGCCATTATAATTACGAGCTGTATCGGTATGATCAGCATCTACAAGACATGAAAGTCCAATTCTCATAAATAACTGAGTAGGAGTTATTTCTTTAGATTGTGATTCTTTTATATCTGGGAAAAAATTCAAAAGACTTTTATTGTCTTCCATGTATTTATTTAATGATTGGTTCATAAGTTCTTTTATTGTTATATCACGGAAAATATTTCCTTTACCCTTTGCATTCTCTTCCGGCAATGATGGTAACCCTATATGATGAGAATATACAAACAAAGCAGCAAGGTTTTCTGCTATAGACAAATTCCCTGATTGCAATGCTGCAACACCACAATCAACATGATTTATCGGAAGACTACCTTTACAATTTCTACGTTCTAATATTCGTTGATTTTCAGGAGCAAGTTTTCCTAAATCATGAAAGAATGCAGCATATTTAACAGATGCTAATAATAATTCTCTATATTTTGTATGTACCCCTGCTTTTTCAGCATTAGTAATTGCTGAGTTATACACATTAAGAATGTGTTCTTCATATGGTTGTGCAGGGATATCTTTTTTTGCACTATGTGCTAACATTTTTTCTCCATTAAATCTTCAATGCTTTTAACTTTGCTTTTTAATTCATCTGATAATTTATCGAGAATATCATATTCATCGCGTGATGAAGACCATTTATTTGGTTCTGATTTTTTTTTAGGTGTCAGTGCATCAATAAGCTTATAATCCGGGCATGAACCAAGCGGCGATGAATGCTCAATGTACCAAGCATGCAGCAATTCAACATTAGACCTGATATATGATCGTGTGTGAGCGTAAGCATGAGGAATAAGAGCAAGAAGCAAATCAATATCAGGTTTTGTACATCCGGTATTCCGTTCACCGCTTGCGGCACTTGGGTTAATAAAAAATGGCATACAATAAATACCGTGTTTCACAATTCTGTATGCCATTGGAGCCATACCTCTGTCCTTATCCACTTCAACCCCAGCCTTACTTGTATTTGTGCTTCGCTCAATATCAATAGGAGCAAGTGAAAGCCCAAGTCCAAATTGAACAACACCAGTTTTAATAGTTGTTGATGCCCCTGTTTCTAAAAAAGTATTTCCAAATACTCTACCATCCCAATATTTCTTTTTAAACGCATTAAAGTCATTTGTTAATAGCTTCGTAATCTCATCTCTCTTTCTCCCTCTTGATTCAAGAATTGCATAATCATCATTATTATTTAAATTTAATTTTTTGTTTATTTCAGTCCAAACTAACCCTTGTTTATCTTCCACCAAATCCCTCAATTTACGTTTAAATGAAACAGGAGAGATTTCGCCTTTTCCATCTGGACGCTGACGAGGATCACTTTCACGATCAGGATCTCCATTTGGATTTGAATTAATAACCTCAATAACTAATAAACCCGTTGCGCGCGTAATTGGTTGTTCTGTCTTTACACTATTTTGTTCTGTCATAATATATTTCTCCTTTTTAATTAAATTTAATTGCTCTCTGATTTCGCCATATATCCAAGTAACATTTGTGCTTTATCTGCATCGGAACACCGAATAGGAATTGTTAATTCTCTTAATTGATTGGTGATATCACCAATCTGACTCAAAAAATATTTAACCAGTCCTACATCCTGATTTTCACCAAAAAAAGTTTTTGCCCATGATTGATAGGGAAGAATCCTTTGACTTAGCATACTCAATGCCTTTTCTGGTTCTTCCAAAGCTGTTGACATTAGAGCATTTCCAACCAATTGCGGCGGGATAGAACCTTTTCGTACATGCTGACAATATTTTAAATGAAGATCATCAGAAATACTTAAAAATCGTCCAATAAGATATGTTGGTGAATTCATATATTCTCCTTTTTCTATATTAATTTTATAAAGCAATAAACCAAGTATCGAAGGTAGAAGCAATGCCTGTTTTTCATAATTTTTATTTATTTTAAAAACTCTGCCAGATGCAGCTTCTTGCCCAATTGATAAAAGTAGTTGAGAGCAATTTTTTATAATTGTATCTATTGCCCTTATAGAAAACATTTTCACTACATCTCCTTCATCAAGAAGCAAACAAAGAGCATCGTTTATTGAAAATCCATGTATACGTTCAGCATATGATCCCTGTCGTCGCCAAGCAGTGTTTAAACACCAAACAACTTCTGCTGGAAATGGAACTAAACATGGTTTCCACATTGGAGTTCCGTTTTCAAATTGTCTTATTTTAATATTAGGAATATTGAGACATCCTATCTGCCAGTTTTCAGCGGATTTTACTGTATGTTCAGTAGTATATCTTTTATTAACTATAACTTTTGTTCTTGCATCTCCTGGTCTTTTTACAAGAACAAATATTCTTACTTCGTTATTTGTAAAACCTGACGCAATACCTTTAAGAGTCTGCGTTACTCTCGAAGCAATCGCCGAGAAGGTCACTCCATCAGGATCAATAGCATCTTCTTCACCCCCTCCCATTAATCCGGCAAGTTCAGGAACTGCATCAGGCATTTTTGCAGGATATGCAAATAGGATTGAAGAATTATCTATATTTTTTGTCAGGTCAATCCATGTTTTAGTTTTTCGTGCATCATCAGAAAGCCATTCAAGAGCCCCTTTCATTTCTTTACGTGCATTTGCTCCAATTGGAAATGAAGCAGCATCGATCATGCCATATCGTTTTTGACATTGTGATTCACTACTCATAGCACGCAATATAACATTTCCAAGAACTGACATACGAACAGAAGGAAACTTTTCTTCCCATCCTATGTCATTGTCATTAAAAGCATCCTTATTAATCTCACCTGCTATTCTTCCTTGATCAGTAAAATTCATGAATCTATCATTCATCCATCTTTGAACAGTTGGATGATTAGCAGGATAACTCGCTTTAATTTCTCCCCAATAATTAATTTCAAAAACTAGCTGAAATTTTGCTGTTTTAGCTGTTTGAAAAAGCATATCCATAAAATCCGAATTCATATTTACCATTAATTTTTGCAATATTTTCTCTTTCAAATTTTGATGGAAAATTTTTACATTTACTTTTTTTGCTCTTTCTAATAATTCTTGAATTGATAAATATTCAGAAGGTATCTTTCCAAGCTTTTCTTCAATTTCTGTTATTGCTCTCGATAAGCATAAATTAATTTTTGAAATAATAGTGTCATCCCAATTAATAACAAAATTATTAATAAGCTCATTAATTTTTGCAGATTCTACTGGGTTACCTTTTTTCAAGTATTTTTTGATTTGATTTATTTCTTTGATCAATATATCATTTTTTTCTTTGATTGATTTATTACCTTCATCGTCTTGCATTTTGAAAAGGGGTGGAACATTAAAAGCTGGGAAAGAACACCCATTTGATTTTTCCCATTTCCTAATGCTTCTGACATCAAAATCAGGTTCAGGCAGTGCGATGTCATTAATACCATCAGTTTTATCAAGATAAATAAAACAAGTAGTTGCATTAGGACATTTTTCGAAATTAGGATGCCAATCTGTTAATTGAATTCCAGCATTAATAAGACTTTGCGAAAGTTCCCTAAGTTCATTAAGCATATTCAAGACCTCCCTTCTCTATTTTTTTATCCTGCTTATATTCAGGATTTTTTTTACCTGATGGTTCAAAAACGCTATGTAAAAAACTTGGAAGTGATAGGTTAATAGTCTCGTTGACTTTAGACTTTTCTCTAAAAGGCCCAAAATAATCCGGTGCAAATTCACGCCAACCAAGAAATGGAATATCATGACATTTTCCTTGTTTTAAACGACGATTAAAAATCTCCTGACATGAATGCAGCATATTAATACCCTTATCTTTATAAAATTGAGCTTTTTCTGACAATGCTGGATTATACCTTGCAGGTCTAACGTCTGCATAAATTCGGTAACAAACATTTATTAATACTGTTGCTAAAAGTTGGTAACTTCCAAAAGGCATTATTTTACTCTTTCGTAATGGTCCCCCATAATTAGTCACATAATTATGATAAATAATAGGCGAACATATTTCTACTTTTGTCGGTACTATCTCAACTGATTCAATACGCGTAATAGCTTCAAATATTCC
>JACQWU010000072.1:0-4161 GCA_016209155.1 Candidatus Desantisiibacteriota bacterium
TGGAACACCGCTTTTTATAGTTGACCATAATATTCTGCGTAAAAATTATTCTGAATTCCGTGAGTGGCTGCCTAAGGTGCAGATTTATTATGCAGTAAAGGCTAATCCTGCTCCGGAAATTGTGCAGACATTTTATAAAATGGGATCAAGTTTTGATGTTGCCTCCATTGCAGAATTTCATCTTGCCTACGAGAATATTAAACACCTTTCTAAAAAAGCGCAGCAGGATTTTATTTGGGATAAGATAATTTATGCAAATCCGATAAAAAGTAACGAGACACTTAAAGAACTTGACCAATATAAACCTCTTGTGACATATGATAATAAGGAAGAGATAATAAAGATCAAAAAGCATGCTCCTAATGCGGGACTGGTTTTACGTATATGCGTTCCAAACACCGGGTCGCTGGTAGAGCTTTCAAGCAAATTCGGCGCAGATCCGGGAGAAGCTGTGGATTTGATTAAAACGGCCTTTGATATGGGGCTTGTTGTAGAAGGCATAAGTTTCCATGTTGGAAGTCAGTGTACGAATTTCGATAATTTTGTACAGGCTCTAAATACCTCGGCAATGATTTTAAAAGATGCGAGAGAACATGGTTTTTCTTTAAGACTTCTGGATATTGGCGGCGGATTTCCTGCCCCCTATGACGGAAGTATAAAACCATTTCATGAATTGGCGAAAGTTTTGAATGTTGAATTTACAAGACTTTTTCCGAAAGAGTTGGAAATTATAGCGGAACCCGGCAGGTTCCTTGTTGCCACAGCCGCAACGCTGGTCGCGGAAGTTATAGGTAAAGCCGAGCGTAACGGAAAACGCTGTTATTATTTAAACGACGGCATTTATCATACATTCTCAGGAGTACTGTTTGACCATTGCCAGTACCGTATAAAAGCTTTTAATTCAGGTCCAACGCGGCATTGTGCTGTATTCGGTCCTACCTGTGATGCACTGGACACTATATGTCAGACGGAATCTCTGCCTGAGCTTAATCTTGGAGACCTGGTTTACAGTGAAAATATAGGTGCATACAGTTATGCATCTTCAACTTATTTTAACGGCTTCCCTCCCGCAAAAATCATACATATAAATATGGATACGAATTAAACATGGATATAGCAGTCAATGCAAAATTTTTAACACAAAGGATAGAAGGAATTCAGCGTTTTGCACTTGAAATATCAAAAGAACTTAAGAGGTTGAGACCGGAAATTAGATTTGTTGCCCCCAAGGGTGTTTTAAATAAAGATATACCTCAAGAATTTAAGGTTGAAACTTATTCCGGTTTTAAAAATCAGAATATAGGCCTGGCGTTATATCTAAAAAAAACAGGTACTCCGTTATTAATTAATTTAACTTCAATTGCTCCCTGTTTGTATAAAAAACAAATTGTTACAATTCATGACCTTTCTATTTTGGAACATCCGGAATGGGTTTCAAAAAATTTTTTTTATTTTTATAAATTTTTAATTCCTGTAATTGCCCGAAATTCATTGAAAATTATAACTCCAAGCAATTTTTCGAGAGAAAAAATAATCAAAATATTAAAAATTGATCCTTCAAGGGTGGAAGTCGTTACTAATGCTGTTTCAAAAGATTTTTCTCCCGCAGTACAAAAAAAAGATGAAATATTTTTTATTAAAACCGCAGGCGGGGAAAAAATCAGGATACAGAGTAATAAATATATTCTGACGGTTTCTTCCTTAAATCCCAGAAAAAATTTAAAAAGATTGGTAGATGCTTTTAATAAACTTGCATTGAAGGATATAAAATTAGTTATTGCCGGAGGGGGAAATATCCTTTTTTCCTCAAAAGACAATATTACAGGCGCGAAAGATACAGATAATATAATATTTAGTGATTATGTTGAAGGGAATGAGCTGGTAAATTTATATAGAAATGCGCTCCTTTTTGTTTATCCGTCATTGTATGAAGGTTTTGGCATACCTCCGCTTGAGGCAATGGCATGCGGATGTCCTGTAATAACTTCTAATATAACTTCTTTACCTGAAACTTGCGGTGATGCGGCTTTTTATGTTGATCCATATAATACCGATGATATTGCTTTGGGTATTCACACATTATTAAATGATAGTAATTTAGTAAACCAATTGTTAAATGAGGGAAAAGAAAGAATAAAATTGTTCAGCTGGGAAAAGTCTGCAAGGACTATATTAGATATAATAAATAACCTTTAATAGCATGTAACTTATCTCATAATGTTATGTAGGGCAAGGCTTTAGCCTTGCAAATCAGGTGATGCTTATGATTTCAAATGATATTGTTGATAAAATAAAAGATGTTATGAGAGGTGCAAATGTTCTGGAATCAAAAGAAGAAAGACTTTGCTATTCTTATGATGCCACACGTCAGGAATTTTTACCCGACCTTGTTGTAAGGCCTGCTTCAACTTATGAAATATCGGAAATTCTCAAAATCGCAACCGCTAACTCAATACCTGTATATATCCGTGGTGCTGCCACAGGACTTACAGGGGGATGTGTCCCGATAAAAGGGGGAATAGTAATAAGTCTTACAAGAATGAACAGAATTATTGAAATTGATGAAAAAAATCTTATAGCAGTGGTTGAACCGGGTGTGATCACATATGATTTACATAGAGAGGTGGAAAAAAAGGGGCTTTTTTATCCTCCTGATCCTGCCAGTTTTCAAATATGCACGATCGGCGGTAACATAGCTGAAAATGCCGGCGGATTAAGGGGGCTTAAATATGGAGTAACGCGTGATTATTGTCTCGGACTTGAAGCGGTACTTGCGACAGGCGAAATTATTAATACCGGTTCTAGAACCCTAAAATGTGTGACGGGATTTGATCTTACAAGTCTTCTTATTGGTTCAGAAGGGACTCTCGCTGTTATAACAAGAGTATTTCTTAAGCTTCTGCCCCTGCCCGAAAAGAAAATCACAGTATCCGCGTATTTCAGAAACATTGATGATGCGGCAAATACCGTGAGTGAAATTATAAGCAGTAAAATTATTCCTGTTACATTGGAATTTATGGATAATGATACAATCCGCTGTATTGAACAGTATCTGAAAAATATTTATCCTGAAGGAACAGATACAATACTATTAATTGAACTGGATGGTAAAGCAGAGGTAATCGAAAGAGAGATCGAGCAGGTAAGAAAAACCTGTGAAAAATGCGGAGCTTTTTTCTGCGCTGTTGCAAGAGATGATAAAGAGCGCGCAATATTATGGAAAGCGCGCTCATCCATTTCTCCGGCATTATATCAGATTGCGCCTAAAAAAATAAATGAAGATATTTGTGTCCCGAGAAGTGTTATTCCGGAAATATTGCGGCGTATAAAAAAAATCGGAGAAAAATATAAGCTCCCCATTCCGTGTTTTGGTCATGCCGGAGACGGGAATTTACATGTAAATATCATGCTCGATCCTGCCGTATATAATATTAAAGAAGCGGAAAAAGCAGTAAATGAAATTTTTGAGAACACACTGGAGCTTCATGGTACCATTACCGGCGAGCATGGTATTGGTAATACTAAAATAAAATATCTTGAAATGGAAGTAGGTCATGATTCTATCAGAATAATGAAGGAAATTAAAAAAACATTCGATCCTGCCGGTATTTTAAATCAGGGAAAAATGTTTGAGTGAGAAAATAATAGTAGTATTATTATGAATGAACTGAGAAATCTAAAAAGTATAAAAGATGAAATAATCCGGTGTAATCGCTGCGGATTATGCAGATCAGTCTGTCCGGTATTTAAGGAGACCGGAAGAGAATCCATGGTTGCGCGCGGCAGGATGGAGATTATTGAATCTATATCAAACAACAAGCTGGATTTTTCTCTTCCTGTATCTGAAATATTAGACTCATGCCTGCTCTGCGGAGCCTGCCATGAAAATTGTCCCGCCGGTGCAAAAGCGGATACTATTGTGCGGATAGCGCGATGCGATAGAGTTGAAAAAAACGGACTTTCTATTATTCAAGAATTTATTTTCAGGTATGTGCTTAAAAACCGTTCGTTTTTTAGACTGACAATTAATACAGCGTATTATTTCCAAAAATTTTTTATGCGAGTTTCCTCACAGGAGCATGTGCGCCATTTGCCTTTTTTTATGCTTGGACTTGATAAAAAAAGACTATTACCTAAAATTGCTAAAAAACGTTTAAGCAA
>JACQWU010000072.1:4204-6176 GCA_016209155.1 Candidatus Desantisiibacteriota bacterium
ATAAACCCTCAGATAAAAAAAATGAGGGTCGGTTTTTTCCCCGGATGTCTATTTGA
The DNA here is from genome assembly GCA_016209155.1 of Candidatus Desantisiibacteriota bacterium. Taxonomy (GTDB): domain Bacteria; phylum JACRDZ01; class JACRDZ01; order JACRDZ01; family JACRDZ01; genus JACQWU01. The sequence goes on from JACQWU010000072.1 coordinate 4,261, forward strand.
ATATATTTATACCGATATAGGAAAAGCGATTATTGAAGTGCTTATAAAAAATGATATTGAAGTTGTCCTGCCCAAAAAACTTGAGTGCTGCGGAATTGCCGCATTTACATCCGGAGATGAAAATACAGCTAAAAATCTTGCAATGAATAATGTTAAAACATTTCTATCTTATGACCTTGATACAATTATTACGGGTTGTGCTTCATGCGGCTCTGCTCTTAAAAATGATTACCGGATGCTTTTGGCAGATACCGGAATTGAAATAGAAAAATTTTCATCTAAAGTAAAAGATATTTCCGAATTTTTAATTGAATCTGTTCAATATGAAAAAAAAATCATATCAGATTTAAAATCTAAAGTTACATATCATGATCCCTGTCATCTGGGACGTAAACAAAAAGTTATTGCGGAGCCGCGTAAAATTTTAAAGAGTATTAATAAATTGGATTTTATTGAAATGACCGGAGCAAAAGACTGCTGCGGAGGAGGCGGAAGTTTTAGCCTTTATAATTACGAAATTGCCGGTAAAATACGAAAACGTAAAATAGAACATATAGAAGAAACAGGAGCGGAATATATAGCAACTTCCTGCCCGGGATGTATAATGCACATAAGCGACGGATTAGCGCAAAAAAACTCGAAAGTAAAAATCGTACATATAATGGAATTACTTAATAAGGTAACAAAATAAAATATGAAATATCCCCTTGACTATAATAAATTTGGGTTCTATATATATTTATACAATACATTTGCTCATCCAGAAAGGAGGTTGTAACTATGGGGGCTACTTTAGAATTAGATATAAAACAAGTAAAAAAGTTGATTAATCAATTTGGTAACAGTGAAAAAGAAGAATTATCAAAATATTTAGATAAGATAACATTAAAAACCAGGTTCGAGAAATTTCTTTTAAAGAAAAAAAATATTCCTATATCATATGAAAAAATAACTGAAGAAGTTGAAAAAGTTAGAGGAAAAAGATATAAATGAAAGTAACAATGTCCAAATAAATTAATTTAAAAGTATTTATCAAATACCACTTTTTTACCGCAAAGCACAATCCAAAACAAACGCCTTAATAGTTTTATTTCCCGATGATAATTTTTTTGCTTGTTCATCAAAAAAAGATCTGGCTTCTTCAATGGTTCTATCTTTTATTTTATTTTTTTTACTATCTTTCCCATCCCACTGATTACAGCAATACCACCCAACTAAATAAATACCATGATTACAACCACTCTCATTAAGATATCTGTTTAAAAGCTGGGTCTCCATAGCTTTATTGACTTCATTATGCCAACATCCCTTAACTTCAATGATAACATTAATATTTTTATTAGTTGAAGGGATAAAACCTTTAACATCAATATCAATATTTTCACCACGTTTTCCTCCTTCACCCTGTTTTCTTCTAATTTGTACTTCACGAAGACATATAATCTTATTTTCTTGTAAATCCTCAACCAAATGAGTTTTGATAAAATCTGAAAAATCATTTTCATTTTTTGGTCTAAATTTTTTCGACTTCAGAAGACTGTTCCAGAGAAATATTACATTTGGAGTTTCTCCTTGCAATTTTTTATTAAGTCTTATGAGCGATTCAATTAAAGCATCTATCAGATGATTTTCATTAAGAATAATTCTTGATAAGGATTTTTTAGTAAGTATTAAAAAATCATTTGGAGATAAAGGAGACCAGCTTTTGTCCCTTAAATTCTTTCGTGCACTAATTAAATAAAAATTCAAAATGTCTTTTTGTTCTGGAATCTCTTTTTTAATATATTCAAGAGCATTAATTGATTCAATAGAACCTTTATTTTTCAAAAACTCTAATAAATTTCTACGATAATTGGCAACACACTCTCTCTGACTAACGAAATGAGCTCCTTCCTCTTTTGGATCTTCTTCTTCAG
>JACQWU010000222.1 GCA_016209155.1 Candidatus Desantisiibacteriota bacterium
AGGAGGTTAAAAATGAAAAAGAATATTATCCTGATTTTGTATTTTATTATCATTCTTAATGGGATTCTTTTTGCAAATGATGAAGCTGCTCGTTCACCGAACGGAATCAATTTGCCGGCGGGCTATAAAGATTGGAGAGTAGTAGCTCTTTCTCAAAGGGAAGATAATAAAACCTTGAGAGTAATTATAGGTAATGATACGGCGATCAAAGCAGTTCGTGATGGTAAAACGAATCCATGGCCGGACGGGAGTATACTTGCGAAGATAGTGTGGAAAAATAAAAACCATGAAAAATGGGAAAAAGCAATAGTTCCGGGTGAATTCGTTCATGTGGAGTTTATGGTAAAGGATTCTCAAAAATATAAAGAAACCGGAGGTTGGGGGTTTGCCAGATGGATAGGATTGGAACAGAAACCTTACGGTGAAAATAGTTCATTTGTAAATGAATGCTTCAATTGTCATAAACCTGTTAAAGATAATGATTACGTATTTACCAGCCCGGCATTGATGCCTTAACGGTTCTGAAAAATGTTAAAAAACGAACCTTGACATATGGTATTATTAAAATATGCACAAAAGCCTTTTAATAATTTTTACAATTTTAATACTCAGCGGTTGTATGGGAATGATGATGCACGGGACGGATCATAATCACAGTGCCGGCCAGACATCAGAAGTAAAAACAATCGTAACCCCGGATACGACAGCTGATTCGGCAAGTACGGGCATGTTGCAACATGCCCCTGTTAAGGAAGCGCAAAAACCTCACCATGAAGAAATTTCAGAAAATAAAAGTGTTTTAACCTGGGGTGGTGTGGGTATGGTGCTAATGATGGTCATCATGATGGGAAGATTTATTTTTTAGATTTGAAATTAGCCGGTGGTTCATTGTTTCTTTTCCTGGGAGACACTTTCAGGTTATTTTTGCTCCAATGAATGTAAAATGAAATTTGAAAAGGAACAGGGAAAATACATCAAAGAATAATTAAAGCTCGGATAAAGCGAGATGAAAATGTCCCTTCTCTTTTTCGATTTTCGTCAGAGAATAAATCAATTTTCCTTCTTTTGTAACAAAAAAAGTGCCCCAAATGTTTTAGCATAATATCTCACGCTTTTATCATCTATCTGACCGGTGTTTTCAATAAATGGCATCCGCATCTTGTATGCTTTTTTATTATTTATTTGCTTTCATTGATTCTTTACGAAGATATCCATATTTTTCTTCAAACATATCAGAATAGAGACGCATTGCAATGCGTCTCTACAAATAACGCGATAAAATCTGTTCGTTCCGGATGCCTTCTGTTATAAACTCCTTTTTTTATTTCCGCCATGTTTGCCTCCATAAAATTAACATGACAGAATAAAGCAGCAAGTTTTATGCCATATATAAAATTACAATAAGTTATAGTTATAAAATGGGGAATTTGCAGATGCAATAATGGAAAAACGGATTTATTTAGAATTATGATTTAAAGCTTAAGTTGGTTACAGGTTAAGCTTTCCTAATAAAATTAAATTTTATGATAAACTCACACTAGAAACCATTTTTATTCCTCATGTCTTAATAATCTTTTATTATTAATTCAGAACCATCAATAAAAACAATCTGGGATTTATAACGATATGATGCAGGCTCACTATCCCATATAATTATTTTGTTGCTTGAAATAATATTTTTATACTTCTTAAGTATTTTTTTCATTTAGTTTGAATTTCTTTTGCCTTTTTTTGCCAGTATTTCAAATTTTCAAAAGCAAACTTCCAATCCATCAAATCGTCTTCCCATTCAAAATTTTCTTTATCCTTCATGTGTTCAATTTTATGATTGAACTCTTCAAATGAGCAATTATATTTTTTACTGAAAAGTATATTTTCAGTTTCATATTTATGAATTTTACTACAAACCGTATTTAAGGCATAATTTTTCAAAAGGCCTATTGGAGAAATTTCCATTTCTTGATAAATATCCTTCAATAATTTAGGAATATTAAAATCTTTTCTAAGAGTTGTGCTTCTCATGTTATATACCTCCGCAGGATTCTATATCTTGTATTCATTTTAATTTAAAATAATTATCAAGCTAAATATTATTTCCGATTCTGTATACTAACAGAATATTATACATATTATACATAATAATGAAATAAATTGCCAAATAAAAAAACAATTGGACAATGATAAGAGACGCATTGCAATGCGTCTCTACCTACAAAATTTTATTAAACACGATATTTTTTTTAGGATATTTAATATAGGGGATTAGTTTATCGTTTTGTTTTTTTTCTGTTCCATCGTATGTAAGAGCAACAACAGGGACGCCTGTTACGGATTCGATATGCGCTGACATGGCTTCGGTGATAAGCCCGGCACAGCAAAAAGCAGGGCTTGCCTGAACGAAAAGAGATATATCCGGATAATATTCAAGCAGATAAAATATCATAATCAGGTTATCCATGGATTCACCGGAATGTTCCACCACTACATGAAATTTTTCCATGATGAATTTAAGATCAATATTACTTTTTATAACCGGCTGCTGTAATATTTCATTGAAATATTTATAATAATTATCCTCGATTGTTGTTGCCATCATCATAAGTCCTTTGGTGGTAATAGCTTCTTTAAAACGTCCGTTTTTAAGCCATCTTTTTACATAAATATTAGAAACTATTCTCCCAAAATCGCTTAAAGGTATTGTAATAACTTCACCGCCAGCATTTTCAATAGAGTGAATCAGATCCTGATTCATAATATCATTATCTCTTGCGTACAAATCACCAAAGACTGCGACTTTTGGTTTGTTTGTTTTTTCCATTTTAATGTTCTTAAATTTTTGAACAACCTCTATAACAGCATTTTCCAGAGATTTCTTTCCCAGAAAAGCATCATAAAAAATACTTTCTGACTTTTTTATAACTTCATCAGTCTTGCCTTTTTCAATTTCATAAGGTCTTGTTTTGCATCCCATTTTTCTCAGCATACCGCCAAACATATAAGCAAAATATGTATCCATTCCCGTCTTTAGCGAAATATCAGATAAAACCAGATTCCCTGTATAAACTGAAATATGCTCCATTCCATTTCCATACGATTCAAACAAGCTTTTTATCAGATATGGATATAATCTGATATTGCAGGCAACATGGGAATCAAGCATCCAAATTATTGTATTTGAAGGATCAAGGTTTTTCTCTTTTATATAATCAATAAAACTCTGATATATTATACTTACAGGCAGGCACTGTCCCCTATTGCTTTTTAGTCCAAAATGAACTGCATGTTCTGTTATAGGCACCATTCTGGCATCAATGCCTTCTTTTAGAAGCAGAGCTTCAACAAGTTTTACTGTCATATTATCCCAGCTTGGGAAAAGAAGGGTTTTATTGCCAATTACGTTTTCAGTTTCAGGATTAAATGAAATATTATTTTTTGTAAATGTTGTTTTCTTCTGCTCATTAAAATGATTTCTAAATGCCCGGACCGCGGCTTCAATCCTAGTCTCATAACCTACATTTGATCCGTGTTCGTCAAGGTCAAGAATAATATATGGTTTTTGGTAAGCATCCATAATACGTTTAAAATATTCAAGCGCAAAAGAATCAGGAGAGCACTTGAAGCTTGAAATGTATACAGGATACAATCCTTTTGTTCTCGCAGTAATAAGCGCGGATGCCAATATTTTTGCAGTATAATTCCAGTGAAAAGCTTTTAACAAAGGTTCTATTTCTTTAACATCATTTTTATTGTATGTCATCATATCATGATAAAAAACTCCGATATTAAGATGACTGAAAATACCGGGAATACCTTTATTCATATTATTGTCCAATACAACATACGGTCTTCCCAGAAACATAACATTGATGTCATTTTTACGATCTATTTCTCTTTGATAAATACTGCTCATTTTAATTCTATTGTCTTCGTGAAATTCAAGCGCGTCATCATACGCGGAAACAATAGACCAGTAATCAATATCGAATATTGGTTTTAGTGCTTTATATAGTTCTACTTTTGTAAAAAAATCTCCCGGATCAATAACAGGCATAATGGATCTATTTTTGAGATTCATCCCTTTGGATGATGTAACAAGTGATGTCGCAA
>JACQWU010000223.1:0-599 GCA_016209155.1 Candidatus Desantisiibacteriota bacterium
AAAATTTTTTTTGGAACAAATGATGGAATTATTCATTGTTTAGATGCTATAAACGGCAGTGAAAAATGGAAAAATAAAATAAAAAGATCTATTTCCACTTCCTTTTTGTTTTATCAGGAGAGATTATATTTTGGTTCAAATGATACAAATCTCTATTGTTATGAAGCTAATAATGGGAAATTATTATGGAAATTTAAAACTGACGGGGCAGTATCATCAGCACCGCAAATATTTAAAAATGTAATTTTAATAAGTTCAATTGATGGACATATTTATGCTATAGATTCCTATGACGGGCAGGAGTTATGGGAAATTAATACCGGTGTTCAAAAATCATATTATCCTATTGCAATTGATAAAAAAAATAATCTTGTTTTTATAATAAATAATGACCAAAATATATGTGCCATAGAGCCAAAATCAGGAGAAATAAAATGGGAATTCACCGCGCAACACATTGGATTAAACCCGGAGATAATTTCTGTTGAAAATATGATTTTAGCAGCATCTTTTGATGGGATGCTTTACTCAATAGATGTAACGGAAGGAAAATTAATATGGAATATAAAAACCGATGTATTTGTATATTGTGACCCGCC
>JACQWU010000223.1:676-14851 GCA_016209155.1 Candidatus Desantisiibacteriota bacterium
ACCCGCCTATTAAAGGGGAAACATTATTTATCGCAACCGGACACGGAGAAATTATTGCAATAAACATAAGCGATGGGAGTATTATCTGGCGAAATAAAATTGCAGAACGCATACAAAAAAAACCATTACAATTTGAAAATATGATTTTCCTTGCTTCAGATCAAGGTTATATATGCGGGCTGGATATTTTCTCCGGCAGTATATTTTTTAAACATATCATAGATTATTATCCGGATTACTCGCTATATTATGATTATTCGACCGAAATATTTTATTATTTTTCGCAAAATAAAAAAATCTCAGCTTTTAAAAAAATAAACAATGAAAAAGAATATGAAAGCATTGAAGATGCTATTTCAAACAGAGACTATTTTCCCCCTCCGGTTTTTTCACCTGACGGAAAGTTTTGTCTTTACAGTGAGACTAAATCATTTGAAAATGATAATAATTTATATCGTATTGAATTTTTAGATAGTCTCCAAAAAGTGGCAAAACTAACTTTGTCTAAATATGATGATATCGCACCTCAATGGCTTTATGATTCAAACGCGATTTTATTTTCGTCAAATCGCAGTGGTTTTTATAATATTTATAAAATGGATACAAGAGAACTGGATATTAATTATTATGATGATTTAAATTGTACCCGTTCAAGTACGGATACTCTGGAAAATGTATTAACTGTTAAACCTGAAGATTTTGAAAAAAAATATTTAAAAATGCTGACTGATGACTCGGGGGATAAAAAAAATCCTGTTTCTTCATATGATGGTGAAAAAATCCTTTATACTGCATATACAGGTGGAAATCAGGATTTATGGATAATGGATTCAACAGGACAAAACCAAATCAGGTTAACTGCAAGGACTGGGAATAAAGAATATACCTCATTTAGTCCTGACGGTAAAAATATAGTTTATGTAACTTCAATCTCCAGGGATAAATACATTTACACAATTAATTACGATGGATTTAATGAATTAAAAATTGCAGTTGGACAATCTCCCAGATGGCTTAATGATAGTACAATTGTATATGAAAAAACTGATTCTGAAAATAAGTACTCCAACCTCTGGCTTATAGATAAAGAAGGCATAAGAGATAGGCAGCTGACATCAGGAAATTATAAAGACTGCTTTCCATGCCCTTCACCTGATGGAAAAACTATTGCTTTTTTAAGTAATCGTAAAAATAAAAAAGATAATATCTGGCTTATAAATTCCTCCGGTAAAAGAATGGTACAAATAACAAATTTTTTAGATGAAGTACATCCGGTATCCTGGTCACAAGACGGAAACAAATTAATTTTTTTTATAAAAAACATTGATAATGGAGAAAAAAGCATTAAATTTATTAAAGATATAAATAAGGAATCTATTCAGGAATTTTTTACGCAAGCTGAAGAACTAATTTATAGCGAAAATTTTGAAGAAGCGTTAGATGTTTATAAAAGTATTATTACAGATTACCCCGATCAAAAAATAATGGTGTTTGTTGAACCTTCATATTTTAATTTGCTTTCGCATTCAGCGGCTTTTTTTAAAATGTTACTGATTGCAGAATATCATAGTGATTTTGAACAAATAAAAAAAATCAGTCAAATTATTGCCGATGATAATAATAATGATTATGATGACAAAAAAATGTTTTCAATAGCTCTTAAAATCCGGATTAAATTATTAGATCAGGAATTTGAAAAAAAAGAATATAATAAAGCTATTGAAGGATATAAAAAAATACTGCGTAATTTTCCGGAGATGAAGAATGAATTTGGATATCAGCTTACTCCATATGTAAACACGCGAATGGCGGAATGTTATGAAAAATTAAATCAATATGATACTGCTATTTCAATATATAAAAAAATGCAGGCGGAAAATCCATCTGCGAATATAATGCTTGATAGAGACTATATTGGAACTATGGCATTATGTTTTTTAAATTTAGCAAGAATTTATGAAATTCAATATCATGATTATAATAATGCATTATTAAGTTACTTTGAAATTTTTAAAATATATCCTGATGATAATTTTTTTACATTTGGAGGTGAAATTCGCGGAGACTACAGCCAAAAGGCAATAACAAAAATCAGAGAAATATTCACTTTAAGGAAAAAAGAAATTGATATAAATAACTGGCTTGATATTTGTCTTGATTTTAGTAAAACTTTAAAAGAAGGAAAATTGAAAAACAGTTTCAAAAGTATAATAAAAGATTTTATGGAATCAAAAAATAAAAAAAACATTAAACAACCGGTTGATCAGCTTAATCGCATATTATTTACTTCAAGAAAACAAGGCAAGATTGAAGAAAATAATTATGAAATTTATTCAATGAATGATGATGGTACTGATCTAAAGAGAGTTACCTTTAATAAAGAGAATGACTATCATCCTGTATGGTCAAGAAGCGGATCTAAAATAGCCTATCACACTTTATTGGCAGGTAATTATGAAGTTTTAGTGATGGACACTGATGGTACAAATCAATTAAATTTAACCAATTCAATGAGAGCTTATGATTTTGAACCATCATGGTCTTTTGATGACTCCAGGCTTTCATTTACTTCAGATAGAGACGGGAATATGGAAATATATATCATGAATCAAGATGGTACAGAACAGAAAAATATCACAAATAGCACATCCCGTGATTTTGAGTCAAACTGGTCACCTGTAGAGGATAAAATAGTTTTCACATCTGATATTGACGGTAATTTAGAAATATATTTAATAGATCCTGTATCAAATGAAAAAATAAATCTTTCAAAAAATTCAGCGGATGATAATGATCCCGCATTTTCACCTGAAGGGGACAAAATATTATTCATATCAAATCATGATGGGAACGAGGAAATTTATATGATGAATATTGATGGGTCTGAACAAAAAAATTTATCCAATCATCCGTCATATGAATATAATGCGGTATGGTCATCAGATGGTAAATATATTATTTTTGTATCTAACAGAGATACCACTCCAAAAATTTTCATAATGAATTATGATGGAACAAATCAAATTAAACTCACTGATAATCCAAACACATATGATATTCAACCAAATGAATTATTAATGATAAGATAATTATAATGACCACCATTTCAGTCCGAGTTTTTTTAAAAGAAATGCCATGACAGCTACAAGAATATAATCTCCTGCCACAAAAATGCCCAAAATCCAGAAAATAAGCGGATCTCCGAATTGAACCTGCCTCAATAAATAAGATGCCTCAACAAGTTCAAAGGTACCCCCCGCAAAGCGAAAAACAATAGCGATATTTAATGCTTGAAGCCTGTTTATGGGATCTCTCCATGCAAGATATTGAATATAAGCTGCGAGTAACCATAATATCCCAATCCCGCGGAGAAAAACAGGTTCTATTGGTCCGCTTTTATACATGGCGCCTGATATAAAATCGGAATTTAATTTGCCAGCCCCGATCACCCATTGCGGAAAAAATAAAGCAGGTATTGCAATGGACAGGTCAAAGAAGATAAGAAAAAGCAAAATCAGTTTGAGATATTTCATCCACTTCAAATCTATATTCATATGCCCTCCTGAAAAGATATATCTATTTAACTTTGGACTTAATTATATTACTCTAATTTACATATCCTGTCAACATGATCAGCCTATAATTTAATATAAAAAATTAAAAAAATCTTGACAATTTGTTGCATGTAATTTATAATGTGTAAAACATAAAACACATCTTCCCGCATGAAAACATTAAGTTTTATCACAAAATGAACCAAATGAAGGAATTATCATGAATGTCAACCGCAATGTAAATAATTTCAAAAATATCCTGATAATGACTTTATTGCTAATTATTTTTTTATACACGGCATATAATGAAGTGTATTTAAATATAATTTCATTGTCATTTGGGTTGATGTTATTAAGCGGTTTTTTAATCGTTTCCTTCCTGGTTTTAAAAATATCCACAAAACGATTATTATCGTATATCGTAACTATCTTTATTATCGAATATATTAAAGAATCCATAGGTGTTAATTCCGGAATGTGGAGATATAGTTCTCCCACCGGCAATTATATTTTAGGAGTATGGTCCTGGGTTTTAGTCGGACTGGTTGCTTATACTATATCAATTAATTATTTTATAAGATGGATTAGAAAACTAAATTTGTCTTTTCCAAAATGGGTGAACAGTATTATTTTATTTTTTATATCTTTATTAATCCCGTTGACTCTTGGAAAATATTCAAAAGGTATTGATATTTTTTTCATAGTATTTTATCTTTCACTCCTTGCAATAAGCATGTATTTCTCAACAAAAATGGAATTCTGTGTCTTTTTGGGTATTATTATTGCAACCGCTGTTCTTGGTTTTCCAAGTGAATACTCCGGGTCCATGAGCAGCGGAATATGGACTTATGCTTACAATTTAAAATACCCTCCATTTTTTTTGATTTTTGGCTGCTGGCCGCTGGAAATATTAACACAGTATACGGTTTCAGGGTATTTATCCAGCAACATATTTTATAGTCGGAATATTATTTGCCATTATTCCGGAGAGTATATTAAATACAATCAATCATGTTTCTCAAATTTTGTTCCCAGGCTTAGAAATCCTACCTGTATCTCAAGAAAAATTCTGGGTCTCTCTTTCATTTTCCATGATGATGACAATTACATTCTTATGCAGTACTGCCTATTTTAATATCAGAAAAAACAAAGGATACATTCTATCTGTCTTAATATCAAAATCAGCATCCGCATTATCAGGTTTTTTCTTTTTTATATATTCAGCAAAATATTTCGCGTATCTTTTAATATTTTTAGTTGATGGTTCTATATTTTGGATAACACTTTTCTTTTATTTAAGAGCAAACAAAGCCTTTTTTTATGCGCATACTAATTATTTAACAAGAGACAAAATACCTGTTAAAAGCAGTGGAGAAACTGTAGTTGTTTCATTTAAAGGTGAAGATAAGTTTATATTATTAGAACAGGTATTAAAAGAAACAAAATTTTTCGAAGAACTTGAAAAGAATTTTATTAAATCGGGCAAGAATAAAAATGAATTTAAAATAGTAATAAAACCTAACTTTATGTATACACATCATAAAAAAGATATTTCCACATACACTGACCCGGCACTGGTTGAAGCTTTTATAAATAAAATTGCAGAAAAAAAATTTTCAAATATTACTATTGTTGAAGCTCAAAGCACTCTTGGAAATTATTATAACAATAGAGAAGTAATAAAAGTTGCGGAATATGTTGGATATTCTACAAAAAAAAATTATAAAATTGTAGATCTTACAGAAGAAATGGTTCCTTATGATTATGGCGGCAGACTTGGAAATCATTTTGTTGGACCAACATGGAGGGATGCGGATTTTAGAATATCTTTTGCTAAAAACAAAACACATGTATTTTGTAATTATACCCTTACTTTGAAGAACATATACGGGACTCTTCCAATGCAAAATAAATTAAAAGAATATCATACCAAAAGAGAGTATGACTGGCCGACCATTGAGACATTGAAGCATTTTAAGGTTCATTTTGGATTAATTGATAGTATCTACAGCGCTGACGGGCAATATGGCGTTATAGTTGATCCTAAACCGAATTATACTAAAACAATAATCGGAGGTGAAAATCTGATTGCAGTTGATTGGGTCGGGGCAAAGAAAATGGGTCTTGACCCTGATAATCCTAAAATCGGAAGATTTTTACCGCTGGCTGTTGAAGCTTTTGGAAAGCCTGAAATTAAATGGATTGGGGATAAATCAATATATGATCCATGGGTTAATGTAAATCAGATGATTATCCTGTCTCTTGATATTATTGAAGAAGCATATGCATTTAGTGATTGGTGGTTCTCCGGACTCACAGCTATGGATGAATATTTCACTTTTAAGAAAAAAACATTGCCTATATATATTCTTAGAAAAATTTTGGCACCTATCAAACGTCTTGTCTATAAACATGATTATCTCGGGAGTTAAAAAATGGAAAATATTAAATTACCTTTAATTTTAAGTCCAAGTCTGGGATTCCCTGAAATCATACGCCTTGATGAAGAAGAAAAAGAATTTACTGTTATTGTTGCATCTAAGGATACTAATTTTGGTAAATGGAGTTTGCTTTTATCATTTTCCAATCGGATAGATTATACTAAAGAAATTCCTCTAAAAGTAAAAAGTATAATGGAGCTTTCTACGGATTCAAGTTATTTACCTTCCTCAATGGAAGGGACGAGAGAAAATATTAGCAATGAGCTTTTTCAAAAAATATTAGGCGGGGATGTGAAAATTTTCAAGATTGCTATTTCAATAATAAAATCAGACTTTAAAGATTTATTAAGAAACAAAAACAGGTATTTATTCGACCTTTGCATGGAAGGTACATTTTATCAAAAGAAAATTCATGCTCTTTTTTTAACAGTAACTGATAAAAAGGATACTGATTTTATACACCTGTCAGATCTCCATCTTGCAAGAAGAAATGACCTGATTAAGGATGAGATTGAAGCTATTGCAGGCCCTATCATTAATTTTAATAATTTTAATGAAAATATGAGAAAATTTATTGTAAAAGCAAATTCACTTGCTGATAAAGATGAACTTGATTTTATACTTATTGGCGGAGATATTATAGATTTCGTTAATCAGGGTATAAGTGATAAAGGAAATGAACCGAATAATAACTGGTATGTATTTATGGAGATTCTATCGGGAACAGGAAGCGAACCTCAAAAAGGAAACTATGGAATTAAAATTCCTATATTTACAACCACTGGAAATCATGATTGGCGGCTGCATCCTTATAGTATCGAATTTTTATATGATGAATTCAGACTCAATCAGGAAGAAGCTGAAAAATTTGATTTTAATTATTATGACAATCAGGAAGCACTTGAAGAAAAAAATGATAGTATTTATGAAAAAATAATCGAAAAAGGATCTATCATTTCAAAAGAAAATTTATTACATTCAGTGCTTAAAAGTATTCTTAAATATTCCGAAACCTGGCAGGCAAAAGTACTAATTCCTTTTTTAGCTTTAATAATAAAAAATATTTCTCTTCCGGAAAATTTTAACTCGATAATCACTATATCAATATTAATAATAGCTCATCTTATTCACCGGAGTATTAATTATTTCATTACAAAATTTATCAGAAAAGCAATCACTGCTGCCATAATTCCAATAGAAGCGGATGTTCAGGCACTTTATCAATATTTTATTCATATAAATCCCTATTTTAATTATGCTTTTTCATATGGTTCAAATTATTTTATTTTAATGGATACCGGGCCAGATTGCTTTGTCGGACAAAAAGTCTGGAATGGCGGGAATAAGAAAAGAGAGCGTCTGAGTTTAAATGATAATATAATGGGAGGTTCTCCTGATAGTATGGCATTTTATCCTTTAAATGAATTTTATTCCTATAATCAAATTAATTGGCTGGAAAAAATTTTAATTTCAATAAAAAATAAGATTGAAAATGATAAAAGAAGAATATTTATTTGCCTTCATTCACCACCGGTAAATCTCAAAGAAATTCCGGATATATCAAAAGGAGAAATACTATTACAAAAAGGAGTCATTGATATACGTTATGGAACAATAAACCATTTTTTAAGTCAATTCTTTCACCTTTGTATAGGTAAAAAAGAAAATGATAATAAATATACAGGAGAAAAGATAGATGTAGTTATTTCAGGTCATACTCATTATAGTGTTGAATTTAGAATAGATGAAAATTTAAAAGTATATTGCGGAAATTATTCAAATACACCGGCTAATTTGGATAAACTAAGACCTATTGTTCTTCAAACACCGCCCTGCGGTCCTATAAAAAATATTGATAGGAAAAAATATCACAACCCGCCTTATTTCAGGATGATACATATTAGAAATAATGGAGAGGTAGAAATAAATTTAAAATCCGCACAAACCCTATATTAAATTGGAACATTACTTATCTCTGGGGTCATTTTTACTGAATTTTATAATATAATCTACTAAAATATTTTCCCGTTGAATTTGTCATAAGAAATTTATCTCTAAAATTAGTTAGTTTATTAATAAATGAAGCTGCGCCTAAATTATTAGATACTTTCGATATAAAACAAATTTTGGTTTTTTTATCGCTAATTTGATCAGCTTCAAAAATTGCTTCAATCGTATGGTTTGAAGTTATGTTATTAAACATATATGAGCTTTTGCCTTCTTGTAGAATCCCGTCAACTTTTAGATTTAATATATGATACCCGTTATTTGCTGTAATTGAGAAGGTCTGATTTGCTCCGTGATTAACAGTTACCACGCCTGAGGGAGAAATGCCGCCGCCTGCACCTGCTGTAGCTATTATTATATGAGTTATTTCAAATGCTGCTTCTATTGTATGGTCAGAAGTTATATCATTAAATGTATAACTGTTTATGTCTCCCTGTGATATATTATCAACTTTTACATCTAATATACGGAACCCGTTATTTGCCGTTATAGAGTATGTCTGGCTTGTTCCGTAATTAACCATTTTTACACCTGATGGAGAAATACTTCCACCTGTTCCTGCTGTTGCAGTTATAATATGTTTGGTGTCATTTACTGTTAATTTAATATTTTTAATACTTGAAAGTATTCCATCATTTGAGGTTATTTTAAAATTATAAATACCGGAATCATTAATACCGGGAGAAATATTTATTATTCCGGCATTATTTTTATTATCAATTAAAGACACAAAATTCGGATTTTCGGATATTGTAATTGCTGTAGTATCTCCATCATTATCAGTTACAGTTACATTAATATTTTTTGTATCACCTTCATTAATTATAATATCATCAATGTCTCCAATCCCCGGTGTAAATTGATTTGGTTTAAGTGAAAAATTTTTGCCGGCCAAATTTTCTCCGGATAAAATAGTTATTCCTTTATGAGTTACTAAATCAGGTCTAAATCCTGATTTTAATACCTTTAAATCATAAGTTCCTTCAAGCAATAAATTTATTTTATAAACTCCTTCGGATGTTGAAATTGCTTTTGACATTAGAGCATCTCCGATAAATGCAGAGATTTCTGCCCCGTCAATTGGAGTTCCATCTTTTTTTGAGGTAATTTGTCCTGAGATTGTTGCTATAACTCCCTGCTGAAACACCCCGATTTTTTCAAATTTTTCCTGTGTAATTGAATGTACTGTGTCATTCACAAAAATCCTGACAAAATAAAAACCCGAAGCCGCAATTTCATCTAAATAATTTTTCCCATCCCATGAAATTTGGTGATTTCCATAAGCAACTGATTCATTATTAATGAGTTTTTTGATAGATTCGTTAGGTACATATTCACCTTTATCATTTTGAATTGAATTATAAATTTCAAGAGTTACAAATGCATTTCCAGCTTCTTCTGTCATAAGAAAATAACTAATATTTGTGTACCCGTCATTTGAATCAAATGGATTAGGATTTATAACTAAATTATTTATTAAAATATTCCCGATTATCACATTAATAGTTTTTGATCCAATATTACCTTGATTATCTGTTGCATGAACTTCAATTTCATGAAATCCATCAATATATATTGATGAATTCCATTCATAGTTAATTGATGAAGAATTTGTAAAAGCCGCTAAAATATTATCAATAAAAATTTCAATTTTTGTAATTGTATTATCCTGATTGCTGACTGCATCTGCTATTATGTTTACAACACCCGAAACCCTTGCCCCGTCTTTTGGATTTGAAATATTAATAGTAATAACATCATAGCTTAATAATCCTAAAACACCCCACATTGTTGAAGCAATATCAGACGGCCTTCCCCCATACCAATTTTCAGGTAACCATTCACCATCAGGCATTTGATGTTTAATTAACCAATTAGTTCCATTTAAAATTGATGAGTCAGAATCTTTAATACCTATTTGTTTTAATGTATATAAAACCTGTCCTGTTGAATATCCGGTACCTCCTGTTCTATCTGCAATAATTTTCCAGCTGCCGTCTATAAGCTGTTCATTAATAAGCAAATCTTTAATTATAAGTATATCAGAATCATTTTCAGAAGCGCCTGACCATAGAAGCCCCAGAATAAAAAATGTTTTGTCTTGTGTGAAATAGTTATTTGGATTTGCTGTTATATCTGCTTTTTTGGAACGGATCCATGAAGCCCCTTGATTTGCAGCATCCTGATATTTAGTATCGGATGTTCTATTAAAAGCCTGCTGCCATGTAAATATTGCATTAGCTGTTGCCATAATATCGCTTTGATCAATTGGCGGTTCATAATGATCAAGGGGAATATAACCGCTTGATAACCTGCTGGATAACCAGTCAGCGGTCGTAATTAAATTCGAAGTGTAATTATTTTTTACTAAAGCATCATATAATGCTAATGCTCTTCCTCCAAATTGAGTTCCGGTAGAAGGTGCGAAAGGATCAAAAATCCCTTCATATTGCCAGCCCCTAAAAACATTCATCATCCCATTATCTATTATTTCATAAATATCAGTAGTATCAATTGTATATTGATGATCTTTAGCAATAGCCGCAGCCATAATAGTATGAGCTTCAACATGACATCCAAAACAGCCATTATTATTTTCCCAATCCATTGTTTTTGGAACTAAAAAATCAAGCCCTTTTTGAGCCGCCTGTCTTGGCGTAATTCCTTCATTGGGAGAGAATATTTTCAAATAATCAAAATCATTTACAATCCTTATATCTGCCCATTGCATTATAGAATGAATTCCGGCATTAACCTGATCCGGTACATTGCCGGCGCTCCAATCCCAAAACCCCGCATAATTCCATGATATTCCATCCTGGCTATAACTTCCTGCCACAAGATTTCCAAGTCTTGTAAGCCTTAAAAAAACAGTATCGTAACCATACGCTATATAATTAAATCCCCGAAGTTCGCTTCCGCTGTTATTCGTAAATTCAAATCTCCCAAAAGTGTTGTTATCTTTCCAGATAAGCAACCCCCCTGCCTGATATCCGTTACTACTAAAATTTTTTCCAATTTTTGTTTCAATTGTAAAATCTCCGGTTACATTTGCAAGTAATCTTGGAGAATCTAAATTGGATCCTGACCATAAATCATTATTATTAGGGACGTCCATTCTTAAGTTATTTGACGGTACGCTAAAATTCGTATCACCATTTGGATCATAAATGATAATATCAGGAGAATAATTTATATTATTAAAATCTTCATTGAGCACAGTTATTACCGGAATATTTTGGACAGCAATCCAATCAAAATCAGCAGGTATTGAAGAGACATCAACATCCCCGTTTATTGCTGTTATCCCAATTTTAGGAGCAGTAAGATTAATATTATATGATTCACTAATTTGTATCCAATAAATATTGTCAATACTATAAAAACCTGAATATGTTGTTCCATTTTTCCTTATTTTTAAATAAATCGTTGTTGCAGTATTTTTAAGAAATTCAATATTTGAATTATCATTTGCAATAAATTCAATTACATTTCCGCCATTACCTGTAACATATGCCCGATCAAGTCTGACATAATTATTATCATCTTGATAGATAAGAAGCATTGCCTGCTCGTAATCTGCTTGCGGATTAATTGTAATTTTTGCAATTACTTCATAATCACCTCCGGGTGCATCTTGAACCAGTATATTCTTAATATTATCTATATTCCAAAAATCACCTCTTTGAGTATAAATACGCATTGAACCGGAATTTTCTGACAGACTCCATTTAGCCTTATCTTCTCTTATCCATGACCATTTTGAATTAATATCTGTTGAATCAAATTCATCATCAAAACTCGATGCCCCATAAGCCACTGTAAAAAATAGAATAATAAAAAAAGGAATGAAAATAGATTTTAGTAAATTCCGCATGATTTTTCTCCTTAATAATATGCTCTTTAGCTTTCGATTATATTCTTTGACATTGTTATCAGTTCATTTAATTTTGTAAAGGCATCAAACGGTGTTGTACTATTAATATCAATTTTTGCGATTTTATTCAGCAATTTTTTTATATCTTCATTTTCTGCAAATAAATTTAGTTGTTTAACATAGCTTTTTTCATGTGTATGCGCAAGTTTTGGTTTGCCGACTTCATCAAAACTGTTGTTTTCAAGCTCCTGCAATATCTCTTTTGCTCTTGAAATTACTTTTTGGGGTATACCTGCAAGCCTTGCGACCTGAATACCATAACTTTTATCTGCCCCGCCCTCAATAATTTTACGTAAGAATATTATATCATCATTCCATTCTTTTACAGCTATATTATAATTTTTAACTCTGGGAAGAGTCAGGCTTAATTCTGTTAGTTCATGATAATGCGTTGCAAAAAGAGTTTTAGTTCCGAGTTTTTCGTAATCATGAAGATATTCCACAGTTGCCCATGCGATACTTAAACCATCAAAGGTACTTGTTCCCCTGCCTATTTCATCAAGAATTATAAGGCTTCGCGCGGTTGCGTTATGAAGAATATTGGCAGTTTCGTTCATTTCAACAAGAAAAGTGCTTTCTCCTCTGGCAATATTATCTGATGCTCCAATGCGTGTAAATACTCTGTCTACAATCCCTATATTTGCACTTTGAGCCGGTACAAAACTGCCCATTTGAGCCATAAGTACGATAAGCGCTACCTGACGTATATAAGTAGATTTCCCTGCCATATTTGGGCCTGTAATAATCAGTATTTGATTTTCATTATTATCAAGCCTTGTATCATTCGGAATAAATTTGCTTTTTTCATCAATACTTTCAACAACAGGATGGCGTCCGTCAACTATTTCAATTTTGTCGCTGTTATCTACTATCGGACGTATATAATTTCTATCACGTGCTATTTTTGCAAGCGATACAAGAACATCTGTTTGGGCAACCGCATAAGCGCTTGTTTGAATATCATTATGATAATTTAAAATTTCCAACCTCACTTTTTCGAAAATTTCCCGCTCAATTTGCATCATCTTTTCATCAGCGTTCAAAATGCGGTTTTCAAATTCTTTTAAAGCAGGGGTAATAAAACGTTCAGCATTCACAAGCGTCTGTTTGCGAGTATAATTATCCGGAACATAATTAAGATTTGCTTTGCTTATTTCTATGTAATAACCAAAAACATTATTAAATTTAATTTTTAAAGATTTAATCCCTGTTCTTTCTCTTTCAGTATTTTCAAGTTCAGCTATCCAGTTTTTACCTTCTTTTATTATCAATTTTAATTCATCAAGTTCCGCATTAAATCCAATTTTAACAAAACCTCCATCTTTTATTTTTACCGGAGGTTCGTCTATTATACTTTTTTCAATTAATTCTATCACAACTGTTAGCCCCGGCATTGCAGTTTCTATTTCCCGTGATAATTGTTTCCATAAAGGTGCGTTTAAATTGTTAATTATTTCATAAAGTCTTTTAATTATTAAGAGTGAAAATTTTAAATTTATTAAATCACGAGGATTACTACTGCCGATTGAAATTCTTCCGACTATTCTTTCAATATCAAAAATATCTTTTAAAATTTCCTTAATTTCCAATATATTAACACTGCTGACATAAAGTTCTTCCACACTGTCAAGTCTTTTATTTATTATATCAGGATTGATAAGAGGCTGAAGAATCAAGTAATTAAGTAATCTGCCTCCCATTGCTGTTTCAGTCTGATCTAATACAGATAAAAGAGAAGTAGATGTTTTTAAAAGTTCAAGATTATACTGAGTGTATCTATCAAGTATCATATAATCATCTTTTGATTCTATAGATAATTTTGTAACATGAAGAAGAGATTGTTTCCTTTTATCAATTAAATAACCGATAATAGCACCTGAAACCTGAATGAGTATAGCGTAATTATCCTCAATCCCAAATCCTTTAAGCGAATGTGTTTTAAAATGTTTAAGTAAAGTCTGATAAGCATTATCAGGTAAAAAATACCAGTCATCGCATTCACTTATTTTTATTCCGGGTATGATTTTTTTCATAGAGATTATGATAGGGTCATTCAAATATGTTGTTCCGACAATACATTCACTGGGGTTAATTCTATGTATTTCATCATTAAATTTAGAAATATCTGATGGGGGTATTAAGAGAACCTTAAACTCGCCTGTTGAAACATCGATTTTTCCGATTCCAATTCCATCTTTAGTATGAAGAACAGATATAAAAAAATTATTAATTTTTT
>JACQWU010000237.1 GCA_016209155.1 Candidatus Desantisiibacteriota bacterium
AAAAGAACAAATTTGATGTATAAAAATATGGAAAAATTACAGATCGCTGATAATTACTGGGGAATAACGGACCCTGAAAAAATTAAGCAGACTATAACAGTAGAAAGCAGAGAACACGAAAATATTGAAATTGCTTTAGAGCCATTTTTACCTATTCCATTTGATATCAGTACAGAGGATTAGATAGATGAGTGTTCTTTTGGAAACTGAAGAATTAACTAAAAAATTCGGAGGGCTTGTTGCTTTAGACAATCTAAGCTTCAGAGTGGATGACGGTGAAATTCTCAGCATTATAGGCCCAAATGGCGCAGGGAAAACCACATGTTTTAATTGCCTTATGGGTTTATCTCCTGCAACAGACGGCAGGGTGTATTTCTATAATGACAATAAAAAGGAAGAAATCACCTTCATCCGTACCGATTCGATCGTGCTAAAAGGTATTTCACGTACTTTCCAGAATATCCGGCTTTTCCCGAATCTTACCGTTTATGAAAATATTTTGATCGGCCAGCATATCCATATTAAAAGTAATTTTACAGACATTGTATTTCGTTTACCGGCTCAAAAAAAAGAAGAAAAAAAAATATTAAATAATTGTTTAAAATATTTGGATATTATGGAACTGGATTTAAATCCGAATGAACGCGCCTGCAATCTTCCATACGGGATTCAAAAACGTGTTGAAATTGCCCGTGCTTTAGCGCTAAACCCAAAACTCTTACTTTTAGATGAACCTGCCGCAGGATTAAATCCCAATGAAACCATGAACCTTGTATCTCTTATTCAAAAAATCCGGAAATTAGGGATAACTATTATTTTGATCGAACATGATATGAAAATGGTTATGAATATTTCAGATAGAATAATAGTTCTCGATTACGGCAAAAAAATCGCGGAAGGCAGCCCTAATGATATTCAAAAAGATCCAAAAGTAATAGAAGCCTATTTAGGCAAAGAGTTTGTACCTGCAAAAGGATATGGGGAAAATGCTCAAACTTGAGAATGTTCATACTCATTATGGAAATATAGAAGCGTTGAAAGGTATTTCTATGGAAATAAATAAAGGAGAAATTGTCTGCCTTATCGGCTCTAATGGGGCAGGGAAGTCAACTGCTTTGATGAGTATATGCGGCATAAACAAAGTCTCTTCAGGAAAAATATTTTTAGGCGGAGAAGATATAACAAATTTTGCCCCGGATAAAATTGTTGGTGCCGGTATTTCACATGTTCCTGAAGGCAGGCGTATTTTCCCTTATTTAACTGTAAAAGAAAATCTGGAGATGGGCGCTTTTTTGCGGAAGGATAAAAAAGCAATCAATGATGATATGGAAAAAATTTTTATTTTTTTCCCGATTTTAAAAAATCGCTGTAAACAACAAGGAGGAACATTAAGCGGGGGAGAGCAGCAAATGCTTGGAATAGGGCGCGGACTAATGGCACGGCCTAAACTTCTTTTGCTTGATGAACCTTCGCTGGGGCTTGCCCCGATTATTATTGAGCAGATTTTTAGTATTATTAAAGAAATAAACGCTCAAGGTACTACTATATTACTTGTTGAACAAAATGCATATGAAGCGCTTAAGCTTTCGCACAAAGGGTATTGCATGGAAACAGGTGCAATAGCTTTGTATGATAATGCTGAGAATCTCCTTATAAATCCTATGGTACGCAAAATTTATCTGGGAGAAAGTTAATGGTAATTTTAAACCCATTTTACCATACCCATATCCATGGGATTTATCAGATCTTCATGAAAAGGAATTATCCGGACTGAATATCCGTTTTGACCACTGTAATCACAGATAATATTTCCGGAATAAATATATTTTCCGTCTTTCTGTTCTAAAAGCATCATGTCAATAGTATTGCTATTTTCTATTTCTCCTTCAGGATTAAGCATACCATAATAGATCTGAACTTTTACATCATTAGGAGATAATTTTTTCAGATCCACAGTTGCACGAACCTCAAGTTTTGACATGACCGGCAGTGGATGTGAAGTTTCAGCTTCAACGTTTTCAACATATATTTCAGACCAGTTTGTGCGGATGTAATGCTTCCATTTTGCCAGATTTTTTACATCCTGCATATTATTACTTATTATTTTAGAATAACGCTTAGCCGCCGGCAGATAAAAATTTTCAGTATATTCACATACCATACGGTTAGAATTAAATAAAGGGCTGAGTTTTTTCATGGCGGACTTTATCATAGATATCCAGTTATAAGGAATCAGATCCTGTCCTCTTTCATAAAAAAGCGGAACAATTTCTTTTTCAAGTAAATCGTAAATAGCATTCGATTCAATTGAATCCTGATACTCCTGATTTGTGTATTTTTCCTCTTTGCCTATAGCCCATCCAGCGTCATGACTATAAGCTTCATGCCACCATCCATCCAGAATACTTAGATTAAGCCCTCCGTTAAAATTTACTTTCATGCCGCTTGTTCCGCTTGCCTCCAGAAGACGGCGCGGAGTATTTAACCAGACATCAACTCCCTGTACAAGTCTCCGGGAGACTGCAATATCATAATCTTCAATGAAAACAATTTTCTGACGAAATCTTTCCTGGCGGCAAAAATGGAT
>JACQWU010000238.1 GCA_016209155.1 Candidatus Desantisiibacteriota bacterium
TTAAATTTGCATTACTTCCATCAATGATAATTAGTCCAAAATCGTCAAAAAGCCTCTGCATAAGCAGTATGAATAATTGATTTAAATTCAAAGTCCTGGTAAATACTTCTTTTAACTCATTAATTAATCTTTCGGTATACTCAGAAGGTCTTAAATTATTTTTTAAAAAATCCGCAAGTTCAAATACATCCTGCCGTTTAAAATCTATTCTATAGGCAGGCACCCTTTCTGCTTTTATATTAAAACTGAATTTTTTAAAATTATTTTCCTGATCAAGCAATGCAAATTGATTCATCTCCTCTATATCATGGTCATCAGAAGCTGTCCAGAATATAGGGACAAATTTATATTCAGAAAATTTTTCATTTAATATATCAGCTAATCTAACTGCGGATAAAGCCTTATAAATAATATACAAAGGGCCTGTCATCAAATCCGGCTGCTGGCCGGTAACTATAGCCAGAGTATTATTATTCTTCAAGAGTTCAATATTCTCCGTGACTTTTTTTCCTGCGGAAAAATATTTGTATGTTTCTTTTATAATTTTTACTGATTCATCCCGGGGATATTTGGATAAAAGTCTTCTTTTTATCACATCGGCAAGAACATTGTAATCATATGGAGCATATGGAAAAAATTGTTCCGCTTTATTATATTCTGTCATATAAAAAGCCGGTAATTTTTTTTTGTAAGTTATTGGATTATTAATAAATTTATTATTTATTGTAACAGACATCAGGATTCCTTAAAAAGGCAGCAGCCTATTGCTCCTGTAAATTGAGCATAAGGAGGAACAATGATTTTTGAGGTTGTATTTTTTTCAATTATCTTTTTAAGCGCAGGATTTAAACTTCCTCCTCCTGTCATTACAATTGTATCAGCTTTAAATTGATTGAGAAGAGGTATGATTTTATCGTATACAGCATAATTTATACCTGCGCATAATTCGCTTATTTTACATCCTTCCGATATTTTTCCTATTATTTCAGATTCTGTAAAAATAGCACAGGTAGAAGATATTTTCACCGGATTCTTATAATGCCTGAATAACTCTTCTATTGATATACCAAGACACTTAGCCATATTTTCCAGAAATCTTCCTGTTGAAGCGGCGCATTTATCATTTGTAAGAAAATTTATTATTCTGCCATTATCAAAATGTATTACCTTACAATCCTGCGCACCGATATCAAGAAGTATAAAAGAAGATAATCCGGTCTGATAAGCTGCCCCGGCGGCATGAGCGAAGAGCTCCGAAATACTGTTCAGTCCGCGTATTTTCAATAAATGTCGGCCATAACCGGTAGCTGTAACATCACTTTTTTTTGCCGCACCGAGACAATTTAAAATTTTTTGCATGGGAGCCTTATTAAATTTTTTATAAAATTTAGCAGTATCCAGCATTTTAAAATGGCTTAATTTACCATTATTGTAACGCACAATTTTTATTTTCCTGCTCCCAAGATCAATCCCAAATTTCATTATATATCTCCGTTAAATTAATGCTTGTTTTGCTTCAGCATCTCCATAAATGTTTCCAGTCTTATTTTAGTTCTGGCATCAAGATTTCCGGGTTTATCACCTTCAATAGTAAGCAGAGGGATATTAAGTCTTTTACGTAAAATTATATCCTCCATATGCCTGAAACAAAATGTCTGGACATAATTGATAATGCCATCAATTTTTCTGCTGTTTATTGCTTCACGGATGTCTTCTATTCTTACAAAAATAGAATATGGATATGTATAAAGCAGATATTGCTCTATCATATTGCTTGTATTATACGGCATACTGAATTGACGTTGAATTTCATTAAAAACTATATGCCCTCCCAGACTTTCGATATATTCATATAAATCAGTAAATACTGAAGGTACTCCAATATATCCTATACGTATTTTTTTTAAAATTTTATCTCTTTTTTTTATTTCTTTAATAAAATCATCTATTTTATCCTCAAATTTAATATAATTTCCATTAAAATCACTGCTGTTTACAAGATAATAATGATTTTCTTCTCCGTGCACAAGATTATCTTTCCATGTATAAGAATCAATTAAATTCAACTTCCTGCGGACATTTATATCCAAATTTTTTTTTACATCCATTACAGCTTCCCATGTTGTACCGAGATTATCTATAAGCTTTAAGATTTCATGATTCAAGGTCTTTTCATCTTTATCATATGGATAAGCAAATGGGATTATTTCGATACCGTTTGTCTGGAGTATTTCCGAAAGAGCATGAGTATTACTACAGTCTCCCTGTATTACAGCTATTACCTTTTTAATTTGCAATTTCATGCAGGCAGAATAGATTCCTTTAATCCAGCTGCAGGTTGTTCTCGGGAATCCGCTTTTCTCTGCATTTTCAATATACAGTGAAGATGATTTAGAAGTTATAAATACATTATTAAGATCAATTGGTTTATAACCGGCGGCAAAAATAATCTCAACAGGGACTGTAGTTGTGATTCCAATATTTTCCATAATAAAATATTATAACATAACTTTATTAACTATTGACATAAATTTTAGTTTATGTTTATATTTATGCGTTAAAAATGAAGATCCTCGCAGCAAGCTGCGAGGATCTTCTGTCTTTGATATGAATTCTTTATTATTTATTTTAGTGCCAATTTATTCCTGCCTTAAAAGGCAGGGTATTAATGACACTTCCAGATAAAAATTTTCAAGGATGAAAAAAATGTGCTTTCCTTCAGAAAAAAAATTCTGTCAATTAAAAACAGAGGCTTATATATCCATTTATAAAGAAATTCCCATGGGGATATTAAATCCTTTAGCTATCTATGAAGAATTAGAGCCCAAAATAAATTCCTTCATTCTGGAAAGTGTCCAGAGGCATAAAAAAACAGGGAGATATTCTTTAATTGGATTTAATCCCTATATGATATTTAAAAGTAAAAATAATTATATTGAAATAACCAGGCCCGGAAAAAGTATTATTAAAAAAAAAGGCAATCCTCTTAAAGAGTTGCAAAATTTAATCAGCAAAAGAAAAACCCTGAACCTTAATAATATCCCATTTCATGGAGGTGCGGCAGGATATTTTTCATATGATGTAATGAGATTTTTTGAAGATATTCCTCTTATTAAGCCTGATTCACTTTCACTCCCTGACTGTTATTTCATATTTGTCGATTCCGCAATAATATTCGATCATTTTAGAAAAAAAATTTTATTGGTCAAAAACACAAAAATTAATATACCAAAGAAAAAAAGCTATTATGAAGCAATTAAATCCATAAAAAAAATAGAGGAAATAATAGTAAAAGCGAAAAAAAAACTGCGTAATAATGAACATGCAATCCATAATAAAAATGCTAAAGGACATGAAAATAAAAACCGAAATAATTGTATATTATATCATCCTGTATCCAATTATACAGAAAATGACTATATAAGTATGGTTGAAAAAGTCAAAGAATATATAAGCGCGGGAGATATTTTTCAGGCAAATTTATCACAGCGCTTCAGTACTGAATTTAAAGGTGACCCATATAAATTGTATAAAATGTTAAGAGAAATAAACCCCTCACCATTTGCCTGTTTTTTTAATTTTCAGGATGTTCAGGTAGTAAGTTCTTCCCCTGAGCGTCTTGTAAAATTAGAAAATAAAAAAATCGAAACAAGGCCTATTGCGGGCACGAGACCCAGGAGATATAATAAAACAGATGATTATAAATTGTCAGCGGAACTGCTTTTAAACCCGAAAGAACGCGCTGAGCATATAATGCTTGTTGATCTTGAACGTAATGATCTTGGCAGAGTATGTGAATATGGATCAGTTAAAGTTGATGAGTTGATGGTTCTTGAAAAATATTCTCATGTAATTCATATTGTCTCTAATATTAAAGGAAAGCTTAAAAAAGATAAAACATGGCTGGATGTACTCCGGGCAATGTTTCCGGGTGGTACTATTACAGGAACACCAAAAATCAGATGTATGGAAATTATTGAGGAACTGGAAAATGTGGGAAGATCTCTTTATACTGGATCAGCAGGATATTTAAGCTTTTCAGGTGATATGGATCTTAATATTCTTATAAGAACAATAATTATTAAGCAGGGGAAAGCTTATATTCAGGCAGGCGGGGGGATTGTAGCTGACTCAATTCCTGAAAAAGAATATCATGAAACTCTTTATAAAGCTGAAGCTTTACTTAAAGCTTTAAGAGACTATGCTTTTATTAATCCTTAAACTATGATATAACAGTAATAACTACTAAGGAAAAAATATGATAAAGGAAAATTTTCCAGAATACGTTTATTTAAATGGAGAGTTCATTCTAAAAGAGAATGCAAAAATATCCATATTCGATCATGGGTTTTTATATGGGGATGCAGTTTTTGAAACCATGCGATCCTATGACGGTAAATTATTTAAGCTTTCCGAACATATTGACCGCCTTCTTAAATCTTCACATGGAATTTTTATGCAGCATAAATTCACTAAATATGAAATAGCTCAGGCTGTTATTAAAACAATGGAAAAAAATAACGCGCGTGATTCATATATAAGAATCTGCATTTCAAGAGGGGAAGGGCAAATCAGTCTGGATATTGACACCTGCCATAATCCTATTTTAATAGTTGTTGTAAAGCCAATAATTGATATACCAATTCAAGGCGTAAAGATTGTACTTGTTAAAACAAGAAGAAATCTATTTAGCGCAATTAATCCTGCATTTAAAACTGCAAATATGCTGAATAATATACTGGCAAAACTGGAAGCAAAAAGGCTTGGTGCTTTTGAAGGAATAATGCTTAATTATGACGGACACCTTACAGAAGGAAGTATAAGCAATATTTTTTTCTTAAAAGGTTTAAAATTGATCACACCTTCTGTGTCCACCGGCATTCTTGAAGGAATAACAAGGTCAGTTGTAATTGAGCTGTCTCCGCTTGCTAATCTGACTGTATTTGAAGAGTTTATTAAACCGGTTGAAATGGATGAAATTGATGAATGCTTTTTAACTAACAGTGTACGCGGAATAATGCCTGTGCATCAACTTGATAACACAAAAATCAATAATGGCAATACCGGGCAATATACTCAAAAATTAATAAAACTCTATAACGAATATATTAAAAAAACAATTCTTCTTGAAGAATTTGATGAAATAAGATAAGATAAATTAAAATAATACGGGGCTGTAGCTCAGCTGGGAGAGCAACAGGCTGGCAGTCTGTGGGTCAGGGGTTCGATCCCCCTCAGCTCCACCAATTTTTTTTAATTTAATACTAAACTGCTATATATTACTAATCCTGATATTCACATTTTTACATAAATACATTTTAATTTATCCTCAAATTCCTGCAAAATCACCCGATATTTTTAATTATGAAAATCAATATTGTTTTTTTTTAATAAATCATATAATATTTCCAAATAGCAATAATACAATATTACTATATTCTGTTTTAATATTCTATAGAATAAACATAGAAAAAAGCTGATTATGATAAAACGAAAAA
>JACQWU010000073.1 GCA_016209155.1 Candidatus Desantisiibacteriota bacterium
AATCCGCTCACCTTCTCTGCGCCATTGGCAAGCAGTCTCTTTATGACGCCTTCCTGATCAGCGCCGAAAACTTTCGCCAAAGGAGCTTCGCAGCTTTCCTTGAAACCTATAGATTTGAGAGAGCCGTCCTTTAAGTCCCTGAAAGCAACCCACTTGCCGGAGAGCGCCGCCTTCCCGGCGTTTCTTACATACATAAGGACCAGCAGTTTGTCCCATATGCCAAGTTCCTCATTAAAACCTGAGTTCGTGACTGTAATATCTTTGCCCATGTACTTTATCTTGAGTATGCCGCCTTCGCTTAAAGCGCCTATCCCTTCGGCAAGAGGGGCGAGATCTTTTTTCGCCATTTCACTCAGCAGTTCTTTGAGAAATTTATCTTTCCAGTCGCTCAGGTCTGCCTTGGAGAGCATGGCTTCAAGCTCATTTTTCCCCTGTTCCGTTATCTTTGTGCATTCGGAAAGAGAGACCTCATTCTTCGACATCTTCATTGCAAAGGCCATGCAGGTCTTTGCAGAACATTTGCCGCAGTTTATCCCCGGCAGTCTTTTGTAAATTTCAAGAGGGTTCATGGTTATTTTTCAGGTGGCTAAACGCTTATTAAGAATAACACATGGAAGAGTGATTTGGTTGCAGAGCGGCAAGTTATGGCTCTCTGTTATAATTACTCATGTTAACGAAAGAGAATAGCAGGCGACCTGACTGGGACAATTACTTTATAGAGATAGCAAAGGTTGTGTCATCAAGATCCACCTGCCTGCGCAGAAAGTACGGGGCGGTGATCGTGAAAGACAATGTAATCATAAGCACGGGATACAACGGAGCGCCGCGCGGAATTGATAACTGCATTGACCTGAATAAATGCATCAGGAAAGAGCAGAATATCCCTTCAGGAGAGAGATATGAATTATGCGAAGCTGTTCACGCCGAGCAGAATGCGGTGATAAACGCCCCGCCGGAGAGGATGAAGGGCGCGGCCATCTATATTGCGGGATTTGAAGAGGACAAAAGCTTTGCCAACGGCAAACCCTGCAAGCTCTGTGAACGCATGATCAGGAATTCGCAGATCACAGAGGTTGTATATCTAAAAAATGACGGCAATCTCGAAAAGATCAAGTTATCCTAAGTGGAATTAGATTTAACCATTCACAGAGGCAGAAGCAATAATCCCCTCGCGATCCTTATCCACGGCCTCGGAGTAGATAAAAACATCTGGCTCAATCCCCTGAATGCAAAGGTGTTAGCCAAAAAGATCCCGCTTAAGCTCTTCGCGGCAAAAGCTCCAAAACCCTGCCTGCCGGAAAATCACAACGGAAAGAAAATCTCTTTCGGTGATATGCCTGAAAACATTCAGACGCTGTGGGACGCGCTCGTAAAAGAAGGGATCAATATCAGATGCTGGATCCAGAGAAGGCCGGCAGGCCCGATAAGCGCGGCAGTGGATGACCTTGAAGAGGTTATGGAAAAAGCGACAGAGATTTTTCCCAATAGCCGTATAGCTCTCGTAGGCCATAGCAGAGGCGGGCTTGTCGCAAGGAAGTTTATGGAAGAAGGCCGTCCTGAAATAAAAGCCCTCATAACCATTGCAACGCCAAATTCAGGGAGCGCCATCTCAAGTATCGGCAAGTATGTCGCGCCATTATATGCGCTCTTTAAAGGAGTTCTGCCAAAGTATACGCATGTTAGCCTGTCCGAAATCATAAATAGTACAGGGGAACTGCTTGAGGGCAAGGCAATAAAAGAGCTTATGCCTGATTCGAATTTTTTCAACTCTCTAAAGGACTCGCAGCAGAAAGGTGTAAACTATATCTCATTCGGCGGCACAGAACCGAAAATACTGACCGTTTACAGATGGGAAGAAAGAGACGGAAATATCTTCCCGAAAGAATTATTCTCTCTTCCTGATTCGCTCTTAAAGATACTACCCCCATCTTTACAGCTGGATGAAATTACCCCCGGCAAGGGAGACGTTCTTGTCTCCGCAAAGAGTTCTCTCTTGCCCTGGAGCCATACACACTATGACCTGCATACTGCCGTGGAGCCAAGCACACTATGACCTGCCCGCGAACCATCTCTCAATAATGTGGAATAAAAAAGTGATCAATAAAACAATAGAGGTACTCAAAAGTCTTTGAGTAACAAATGCATCAAGATAATTTTTCAGTTTCCATTTGATTTTTATTGAAAATCTTGATTAGTTTTTTTAGTTCTTCATCAATATATTTATTCGATAAGGTGCTAAAATTCAGAGTAGTGATATTGTTTTTCTTACAATAATTTTTCACTTTAGACATCATTAAGAGTCTGCTTTTCCATGTCGGTGAGTTTTCGATAACCTCTAACTGAGGTGGCCTTCCCATCTTAAAAAACTTAAAAATATTATGAATCCTGCTCCATTTTTCCATTTCCTTATCATATGAGAGGCCTTTATCCTTCGCATACCGAATCCAGATATTATGCTCTCTAATGCTTTTCCTAAAATCTCTAATTTTTTTATCAGTCCATCCAGCTTTAGTATGAATGTAATAATCATTTTCTGTTTGTCCATCTTTAGATTTTTGAGAATTATAATTATCTTCTATAGAGTCTAACGGTCTAAATCTACAGTCTGTGATCTGCACTCCCAACTTTTTGCAATACTTCAACTTTTTCAACATTTCATCATATGGAACACTAAAATTATAGATCATGAACACTGAAATATCTTTTGCGTTATATCCTGCAGCTACAAGGGAATCCACCTGTACTTTAATAGATGAATAATCAGCAAATGAATTATCCCAAGCAATTCTAATATTTTGGAATCTTGTTTTTTTAAGCAACTCGGCTAATTCCGAATCTTTCTCTAATAACCGGCCGTCAAAGCCGCTTTGCGATTCGAAAACAACAGATTTTTCATTTAATCTCAGACTGGCAAGAACCTTAAGATTTTGTTTTATATGTCTGTTGGCTAAAAAATTATTATCAAAAAAAATAACTTTATTTTTACCGATTTCCTTAAGCTCCTTTATCAAGTCCTCTGATGTTTTGTCGTAACGATCCGGTTCTATTTTCCATGTTCCACAAAAAGCGCATTTTCTTATACAACCCCTCATAGCATGAGTAACATGATGATCGATTTCGCCGTTCAATAATGAATAATCAGGGTAGAAGTTTTCAGCGCCTAAGTGAAGCCCAACATAACATTCTGCCGAATATTGTTTAAGTTTATTTTGAAAATATTCCATATCATTATGAAGTGTTGCATAAATACCCCCAACAATTATTTTGGCCTTAGGGAACATGCTTCTATAATGCTCTACGGCACTCCAAACATACTTAGACCAATAAGTAAAAATTGAGGTTATTAATATTAGGTTAGGATTAAATTGAATGTTTTCTTTTGATTTATTACCCCTTTCAAGGTATACATGTGCCCCTAAAGATTTATAATATGCTCCAAGTTTTAGCAAACCTATAGGAACAAAATTCCTATGAATTTCATTTGCTTGATTTTTACTTTTTGTAGGATAAGGGAAGGCGGGTTCCACTAAAAGAACATTATTCATTAGTACAGATTCAATAAGACGTAATTTAATAAATTTTCACCTTTTTTAGGTGAATTACTAAGTATTTCACTATATAATTTTCTAAATCCTCCCTTTGCATACTCTTCCATAATAGTTTTAACCGTCACATAACCATTTTCATCTAATTCATTATTAATGAACGCAATTGATTTAAAGGCTTCATAAATAGTTAGAGCATTTTCTAAATTTAACACCGAGGTTTTTAGGGTCAGTTGTTTAGGATCCTCTAAGGGTATTCTAAGATTATATTTATAACCAATACAAGCAGACAAAAGGAAAATTTCCGGATGATTATTAAAAGGGAATTCTCTATCTGACTCTATGTTCGTATACAAATCGAAATCTTCTTTTTCAACATAAAATCTATCAAAAAATGCCTCTATCATCTATGTCTCCTTTTTTATAACTGTCATGCCATTTAATACAGTATTCAAACTATATATTGCTGAAATATCATTAGAACATAATTGATATAAATCCTTAGTAAATTCGGAACTTGTCACTAACAAAAAAAGCTGGGTAATATATTGAGGAATACTTTTTACTAATTTTTGTCTATGAATTGGGTCAAGATTACCCATCGGAGTATCCATTACAAACGGGCCTTGGTCACCAGAAACTTTAGCCAACCCAAGAATCAACGATAAGCTAAGTATTTGTCTTTCACCATACGATAATTGCTTTAAGATATTTTCGTTACTGTATTCCCTAAAAACATTCAACTTATATTCATCGTCAATGAATATATCCTTAAACACTCCTTCTTTCCTAATTATGCCATCAAAAATTAGCTTAATTTTCCCATTGATTTTGGCAATTTCAGTTTTTTCATATTTATCGTAAAGTCGTTCGATCTCATCTCGTATCTTATAACTGAACTGTAATTTCTTTTTTTGTTTTTCCGTAAATTCAGATAAGCTCTTTATTGCCGAAATAAACATTTCTTTGTATTCTTTTATATCTGGTAATTCTTCGCTAATCATCGATTCTTGCTTTGCTATACTTTCGTCATAATTCTCGATCTCTTTTTCGTAGTCATTAATATGCTTCTTAGAATCTGCAATATGGTGAAAGATTTTTTCACCTTCCTTTTTCGCAGAAGTAAAACTACTTGACAACTGAATAAGATTTTGAGGCGAACCGCTCTCGCTGGTAATCTTTGGCAGCTTAGTTAATATTAATTCTTTCTTTTCTTCTGTTAATTGTTCATGGCATATATAACATTGATTATTTTTTAAGGTTTCCCTGATTATTTCTCTAACACTTTCCGCATTGATCTTTTTTGCTTGAGGTTCAATATTTATCACTTGCAATGCATCAACTAATAGCTTATCAGCAAAACACAAATATACCTTTTTGAAATATTCGTACATTTCTTCGGCACACTTTTTTAGTTGTTCTCTTTTTTCATTGCGTTTTGTTTCATTTTCAAGCTTATTTTCTTTGTATATTGAATTTTGCTCAATGCTCGTTATTTCTTTTTCCGTGTTTTCGATATCCTTCTCGATGGCCGCAATATCGTTCGATATATTATCAAGCTCCTTTTTGCTGTGTTCAATAGTTTCATCTAATTCCCTTATCTTCGACTTAATATTTTCAGTAGTTCCGTCATTTTCGTCGTCTTTTATTTCCCCCGTGATTTCTTTTATCATTACACTGATGTGATCTTTTGCACGTTTAATAGTTTCAATTTTTAGGAGATTTTTAATTGCGTTACCAACATCCTTGTAATGATCATCTTTAGTAAAAGTTTCGATCCTTGCCCCATCGACGCGACTTCATCATCAATGCTTTCTTGAATAGTCCCATCTTTTATTTTTTGAAGGTTGTATTTTTCATTAGGCTTCAATTGGTCTGTCAAACTGTTTATGACTGATATATTTCTCTTTATGATATATAAAATATCATCGTGCTTAAAATGAATTTCTATGTACATTTCAACTTTCTTTCCAGCTGGCGCCTCATCTAGAGCTTTATCATTAATTAATTCTTTAATATTAGTTTTTTCATTATAGAGACACCATGTTAGCCCACTAATCAAGTTGGTTTTTCCTGCGCCATTCTCCCCGCGAATAATTATAATTTTCCCCTTTTCTGGAATACTAATTACTTGTTCATTGTAATACTGCCTATAGTTATGAAGTTTTATTTTATTAATTTTCATTAAATGCCTCATCAATAATATCCCTATATATTTCCTTATATTGGGGCTGCAACTTATGCAACTGAGATTGTTCATATTCCAATATTTTCATCACTAGAGATTTTACTTCATGGTCTTGAATTAGACTTAAAATATTTTCTAAGTTCATAGATTATACTCCTTGAAAATATTAATAAAATTTCTCATTAGAGCATTCTTTTGAGAATAACTGATTATGTCATGCACAGCATTATAATTACTTGCAGCCGATGCAAATTCTAGAATTCTTTTTAACTCTCTTTCAAATAATTCTCTGTCAGCCTGTGAAACAAATTCCGGGGGGACAACAAGAAAATCATAAATATCTGCACTTTTCTTCTTTCCTTCTTTATCTTTACGCAAAACCCTACCTCTTCTTTGAATGTATTGCTTCGAGTTAGTAGAGCTTGCAAGTATAATAGCTTTATCAGCTGATGGAATATCTACGCCTTCGTCTAAGCAACGCATCGCAAGAATACAGTGGATATCTTTCTTAACAAATTTTTCTATTACATCAATTCTATCAGCCTTATTTATATCGGCAGTAATTTTCAGGGTAACAATATTCATTTCTTCCAATATATTAATGGTTTCGTCAAAGAAATTTTTGTTTTCTGCTGTATAAATTAAAGTATTGTAATAATTATTGAAGTTACTTAATATTTCTCTAAGAGTAACTAATTTACTTGAACATGTAGATACTATCTGAGATCTTTGTCTCAATAAATATTGCAATCTATCTTCATCAGGATTGCCTCGTGAAAATAGTTGTGCAATTTTAATTGATAATTGTTTATATTTGTTATATTCGGTCGTATTTAGTTCGCAGAAACTGACAAAAAATCTATAAGGGACAAGGAAGCCCCTCTTAATAGCCTCTTTAATGCTTAACTCATAGATTGATGAACCGAAATATTCCTGTATTGCTCTGTTGCCTTCCTCGTCATAGGGTCTACTGGGAGTCGCACTTCAACCCATTCTAACAAAATAATCAGAGGATCCGGTAGTTGTAGTTGTTACGACTATGCCAGTTTTTTTATCACCATAAATCATGTTCTGTAGAAGCTTATTTAAATGTCCATCCCATTCTTGTCGATTATCATAGCATTTAACAATTTCTTCTATGGGAAAAATATCCTTTATATTATTCGCCCATTGATCAACCAGATGCTGGTACGGACAACATATTATAAGTAAGAAATTTTCTTTACTTATATTCAATCCTTCAACATTAAAATCGTTTATATCAGGTACTAAACCTATAGGTGTTTCTTTAGCTTGCGACTTGTTTGTAACACGTTCTATTATCCATTTTATAACACGAATATTATCTCCAAACCCGGGCCAAATAAATTTACCATTGTCATCTACTCTAAACCAATTAACCGAATATATTCGTGGTGGATTAGTTAATCGTTTACCAACATTTAACCAGTGCTGAAAATAATCACCCATGTTATAACCGCAGAACGGTAACATTGCCATCGGGTCACGTCGTAAAATACCGACCTGGTGCAACGCTGCAGCTGTTGTTTCTGACCCCATACGCGCGCCAAGAAATACACCGTGTGTCCACGAAAAACTTTCAACTACCAACGGGACAAGTTTTGTTCTTCTGCCACCAAATATTATTGCTGATATAGGCACACCTTTCGGGTTATCAAACTCTTTTGATAGCATCGGACAGTTTTTTATCGCTACAGTAAACCTTGAATTAGGATGCGCAGCTTTATTCCCGGAATTTTTATCCCACACATTTCCCTGCCAATCAACAATATTCGTCGGAACTTCGCCATCTAATCCTTCCCACCAGGGTTCATTTGTATCAGT
>JACQWU010000224.1 GCA_016209155.1 Candidatus Desantisiibacteriota bacterium
GGCAGGAATGGAGTTTGGAGATAATAAATGAAGCGGTTCGTGAGGATAAACCACTTTTTGTTTCCGTGGGTTACGCGACTTGCCATTGGTGCCATGTTATGGCAACGGATACATTTTCGGATAAAGATACTGCGGATTATCTTAATGAGCATTTTATTTGTATCAAGGTGGACAGAGAACAAAGGCCGGACATTGATAAATATTTAATGAATTTTCTAAACACGCAAAGTGGAAACGGCGGCTGGCCGCTTAATGTGTTTTTGACTCCAAAGGTTCATCCAATATTCGCGCTTACTTATGCTCCGGGACATTCCAGCGGTTCAATGAACTCATTTTTAACTATTGCTAAAAAAGTTTATGAATATTATCAAAACAGTGTAAATGAAATTCAGCCATTTATTGGAAGTGAAGAAGAACCTCCGATTGCGGAAGAAAAGTCTATAGTGGAAAATATATTACCCTATTTTGACCATGAAAACGGAGGATTTGGCAGTGGGCAAAAATTCCCGCCGCACTCAACTATCTTATATCTTTTATATTTTATCTGTATTGAGAATAATGCGGATGCAAATGCTGTTTGCATTAAAACACTTGATGCCATGCGTCTTCGCGGGCTGAATGACCACTTGCAGGGCGGTATATTCCGCTATTGTGTAGATCCAAAATGGACTACCCCGCATTTTGAAAAAATGCTTTATGACCAGGCAATGGCTTTGTGGTGTTATTCTTTAGCCTATAGGGTTTTAAAAAAAGACGGATGGACTATTTATATCGGGACATGATGCGGATACAGAGCATTCAGAGGGCGGGACTTATCTCTGGAATTACGCTCAGCTTGAAAAAGATCTTTCACCGGAAGAATTTAAAAAATTTTGTGAATCGTATGAGATTGATAAAATTGGAAACCGTAAAAATAATATTCACCTTATTAAGAAAAACGATAATAATTTATCTGACATCGAAAGCAAATTGCTTTCTATTCGCAAACTTAGAGTCCAGCCTGAACGTGATAATAAAATTCTTTGCGGTATAAACGCCTTAGTTGCAATAGCAATGATACAAGCGGGACGATATCTGGGAAAACCTTATTATGAAGAAAAAGCATCAAAGATTACTCATCACCTTATAGATTTATTCTGGGACGGGAAAACACTCGGGCATTCTTTTTATGATGGTGTAATACAAAAACAAAATTTTTTATTTGATGCTGCTGCAATGCTTGCAGTAATTAGTATGCTTTATGAAAATGATGGATCATGGGAGACAATGATGAACGCAATGCTTGTATATGTGGAACCATTTAAAGACTCTGAAAAATGGATTGAATCAAAATCTGAAGATTTCAAGACAGTATATGCCTCCTGGTTTGATAATCCTATTCCTTCAAGTATTGGCCTTGCGGAAATGGGATTAACACGTGCGGCTATTTTAACCGGTAAAGTTACAGAATCAAAACAATACAAACAACCGCTTCATTCCGATTTTTTTAATATCAGCACATTAATTAGTAATGGCCTTTTCCACATAATTACTACCGGAAGCATTATTCCATGGATTAAACTTCCGCCAAATACGCTTCAGAAGAGGGGTGATAGTAAAACTGACTGTTATAGAGGGACATGCAGATTTTTGCATTCATGAGAGTATAAGACATTTAATTTTTTTATTCATAATTTAATAAATAGTCGTTGTTTATTACTTTTATACTTAATCTTCCCTCTAAAATACTGCTTTGTTTTTCAATAACAGGCCGAATTACAATACCTTCCCGCGGGGTATTGGTGCACGGATAATTTCCTTTTGCCAGTTCAAGTAATTGCTCAACGGAATGAGAAAATATAAAATTATCATCTATAACGGGAACGGTTTTTAAGCCTAATTGTTTAGATGTGTATATAAAATCATTATAATCCAAATATTTTCTATTATTTATGTCGTAGATATTAAAAATAAAGATATCAACTTCTTTTAAATGCATAGGATTTTTTTGAATATTTGGTCCGGCAAGTTCTCCCTGTAAACAAAAATTCCCTAAAGATTTTAATTTGTTTTCAAGATCATATTTTCGAAATATTTTCCAATATAGATTTTCTTCATTCTCAATGAAAGATAAATTTCGGGAGCATATATCAAATTCACCATCGCTATGAATAAACGAAGCGCTTGTGCCATCAATCTTGATTGATATATAACATTGTAAATTATTAAACTCTGCAATCACCGCAGGAAATGACTGTATCCTCAACTCGTCTGTTTTAGGAGCTAAAAATCCCGGATAATTTCTTTTTATTTCACCTTTGAATGATATTGGAACAGGGGTATCATATTTTTCTATTTTTATAAGTGCTGTTACATCATCCCCTTCGTCGAATTTATATTCCGGTTTATCCCTTGTATCTGTTTCATATTTAAAACCGTTTAAAATTGATATAGGGAAACAAATACCCTGGCTGATCTGCTTTCTCAGCTTTCTTGTTTTTATCCTGAATCCTTTGACAATACCATTGTCGATAAAGCAATTGGCACGAAGGAATTCAAATTCAGGACACTCAGGCAGGACAGAATCGATTTCCACATAAACAACCATATCCCCTGGTTTAAATAGATTAATAGATTAATAGATTCTACTATTGATATGTCAAAATAAAGAGTAGTAACAGGAATAATAAATTACAGCAGTTTCACAGCTAATGAAGAGAGGTAGCTTCTTTCGCTTTTTTCAAGGGTTACATGACCGAATATTTCTTCACCTTTAAAGCGTTCTACCACATAGGTTAATCGATTACTGTTGGAATCAAGATATGGATTATCGATTTGATAGGGGTCACCAGTAAGTATAACTTTTGTGTCTTCTCCCGCGCGGCTTATGATAGTTTTAACTTCATGAGGAGTAAGATTTTGAGCTTCATCAATAATAAAGAATTGATTTGGTAAAGTCCTGCCGCGGATATATGTTAATGCTTCAAGTTCAATTTTTTTTGTTTCAAGCAGAATATCATAATCTATCTGTTTATCTTTATTGCATGTTCCAAGAAATTCCAGATTATCAAATATTGGCTGCATCCAATGAGAAAGTTTGGCATCTTTATCACCGGGTAAATAGCCTATATCCTTTCCTAAAGGAATTATCGGTCTTGATATTAGAATTCTATTATAAGCATGTTCATTCACAGTTTTTTGCAGGCCTGCGGCTATAGCAAGTAAAGTTTTACCTGTTCCTGCGGTTCCAACCAGAGTAACTAATTTTACTTCTTCGGTAAGTAGAAGATCAATGGCAAAATACTGCTGAATATTAAGCGGTTTTATTCCCCAGATACGTTCCTTCTGGTGATAAAGAGGAATAATCTTATTTGATTTTTTTATATATTTACCTAATGCTGTATGCTCAGGTTTATTCTGATCTTTCAGAAGCAGAAATTGGTTGTCATGAAAGTTTGTTTCATTTAATATAAGCTCTTTATCATTTAAAAAATTACTAATTTGTTCAGTACTTATTGCTAATTCTGACCATCCTGAATAAAGCTCTTCGATATTTATTTTTTGTTTTTCATAATCACGCGCTTCTATCCCCAGCGCATCCGCTTTAATCCTTGCATTTATATCCTTGGTTACAAAAAAAACTTTATCGCCTTTTTCCTGAAGCCTTAATGCCGCCATTAAAATCCTGTTATCAGGTTTATCTTCAGTCATTTCAGGCGGCAGTTTACCATCATAGTTCATTTCAATCCGCAGAGTTCCGCCATTACCTAAAGGTACACCTTCACTGAGTTTTCCTCCTGATCGCAAATTATCCAGAAATCTTGCGACAATACGGGCATTTCTGCCGCGTTCATCGGCAAAACTTTTTAGTTTATCCAGTTCTTCAATAACTGTAATAGGAAGTACTACTTCGTTATCGGCAAACGATGTCAGAGAATCAGGATTATGTATAAGGACATTAGTATCAAGTACAAAAGTTTTTTTCATAATTGGTAATATACTAAAAAAAAAAATTAAAATCAATAAATTATTTTATTATTTTATTTTTAATTTATAAATCACATGCAGGTTAAATATTCTTAAAGATTGATCGGAAGAACCGGAATTAATGGGGGGATATTTTTTATTTTTTATTTTATCCAGAGTTATTTTATCTAAATCATTATTCCCTGTTCCTTTTGACAGTTCAGTATATTCTATGGTTCCGTCGGGAAGTAAATATATTTTTATA
Organism: Candidatus Desantisiibacteriota bacterium; assembly: GCA_016209155.1. GTDB lineage: Bacteria > JACRDZ01 > JACRDZ01 > JACRDZ01 > JACRDZ01 > JACQWU01. The sequence continues at coordinate 4,211 of JACQWU010000224.1, forward strand.
TCCATTTCAGCCTGAGTGAGATTATCAGGAAGGGCTTCTTCTTCATAAACTATTTGCTCAATATCCTGGGTTGCTTTTAAATCGAAATATTCAGGACTATTAATTATTATTTTTTTATCCAGATTAAGATAAGTTTTAAGATTATCATAGCTATTCAGATAAGTAGAGATTTTTATTTCTTTTAAAGAATTTTGTTTTTTAATTTTATATGTTCCGCGATATACTCCCGGGGATAACTCATCCATAGGGATATTTTTTTGATAATTTTCCAACTCAAAGAACGCTTTTCTATCCGGAGTTCCTCTCAAGGTGAATGTAAACTCATCACCCTCTGTAAAAATTTTAGATGATTCATAAGAAATATGTGTAATATTAGGAGCTCTAAATTTCAGAAAAAAAGACTCTGTAAAGTTAAAGGGAAATTCATCGGGAATATATTTGTATTTAATAGCTTCAGTTAGTTTTTCATTGCTCCAGGTATCCTCATATTTATTTAGTTGTATTTCTTTTAAGGGAAGATTGATTTTATTATCCTGTATAAATGATTTTTCAAATCCACTCCGGGCAGAGCTTTCATATGCTGACTTAGTAGTATTATTTATTATTTTAACATATATTTCGCTTGCATCGATAAATTTTTTCTCACTTCTTAAGCACTCGGCGCTAATCAGATATAATAAAATATTATTACTGCTTAATGGATTATTATAAATATATAATTTAAACATTTCTATTGCACTTTTATAATCTTTATTTCCAATATAACTCCAACCTCCCCAATATATTGCATGATTTCTTATTTTATAGTTTAAACTTTTTTCTATTAAAATTATATATTGTTCCACTGCCATACGGTAGTCGGCTGTTTTGTAATATAAATCCGCAATATTTATGGAAATATTTTCGGGTTTAAAATAGGGATAGTTTTCCTGAATCTGTTTAAATACTTCCAGAGCAAAGGTATAATTTTTTAATCTTATTTGAATCCATCCAATTTCATATAAAGCAATTTGAGCCCAGTTTGATTCAGGGAATTGCTCATTTATTTTCTGAAAATAGGGCAAAGCCTTTAAATCCGCTTCTGTTTTTATATAGGATTTGCCAATTAAATAAAACGCATAGGCTTTTATATCATCCTCTTTAGCTAATCTTAACCCTTCCTCACCCGTAAGTTTTGCGGAGTCATAATTACCTGTATTATAATAACTTTTTGCGATAGAAATTTTTATTTTATCAATATAGTCAATATGCGGATAATTTTTTACTATATTAGAATAGATTGTTTGTATTTTATCTCTTTTATTTTGAAGCATATATAAATTTGAAAGTTTTAACCATGCTTCAAGGACAAAAGCATTTTCATGAAAATCCTCCGTTATTTTTGTGTAAATATTTTCTGCCTCATGGTAATATCCGGCTTTAAAATAAAATTCCGCTATAACATATAAACTGGAAACGTAATAATTTTCTTCATGTGATTTCCGGGTTAAAGATTCATATCGCTCTATAGAACGGAAAAACCATTCTTCCCATATCTTTTTAATATCTGATGATGTTATAGATGAAACTGTTTCAATTATTTTGTAATAGCTGTTAATAGCTTTTATATCTTTACCCTGATACTCATATATTTCTCCCAGAGAAAAATAAGCTGATGGGACAATGCTTCTTTCCTCCGGCAGGTTAATAAGAGAAGTCAATATTTCTTCTGACAGGGCTTCTTTTTTCATTTTAGAATAAATTTTTGCAAGTGCGAAATTTGTGTTATAAGTTAAATCATTTTTATATGAAGGAAAATAGGAAAGCGCTTTATAAAGATTTGAAACAGCTTCCGAATATTTTTTTTCTTCATAGGCTATACGTCCAAGCCAATAATAAGCTTCGGCTATATTATTTGGATTTGAAGAAAAATCCGGATTAATTATTTCCATCAGAATATTTCTGGCTTTTTCAATGTTTTTCGCATAAAAATTAACAATCGCCTGATTAATTTTAATAGATGCAATATCTTTCCAGTCGGGATGTTTAACAATTATATCATTATAGATTTTCAGGGATTCATCGAAGTTTCCGTTTTTAAATAATGCAGCTGCAAGTCTGTTCCCGATTTCCGGTGCTGATAACGGGAGAGATTGATTTTGGATTATTTTGCTGTAAAATTTTCCATAAACTTCAGCGGCTTGTTGAAATTTTTCCTGGTCGTAAAAGCAGTCTCCAATTTTTATTTGCGATAAGAGTCCTTCCGGAGTATTAGGATAGATACTTACTATATGCGCAAATTCATCCAGAGCATTTTCAATTTGATTTGAGCTTAAATATGCATAAGCGAGGGAAAAATTTATTTTGCGGATAAATAATTCCGATTGCTCTTTAGCCTCAAGCAATTTTTTAAAAGTTTCTATTGCTTCATTATATTTTTGATCGCCGTAATAACTTTCTCCAAGTAAATAATACGCTGAAGATATATTGTTTGCTTTTGGATAATCAACTATATACTCAGAAAAAGATTTTATAGCCATATCAAATTTTTTGGAAATAAAAAGATCATAGCTTGTTTTGAAAAGATATTCCTGATTATTCATCTTTCCAAATACAGGAGAGATAACGAGTGCCGCGGTTGAAATAAAAATAAAAAATGAAATTTTAGTAGCCCGCTTCATAATTATAATCCTTAGAGGATTAGGGGTAATGTCAAAAACTAACCACAGAGTTCACAGAGGATTTCATAAATTTAAAATAGTTTTTCTTAAGTGTTCTCTGTGGTAAAATTCTTTTTTTTCTGCTTAAATTTTTTGAATTAATATCTGTAATATTCAGGTTTAAAAGGTCCGTCAACCGGAATTCCAAGATAATCAGCCTGCTTACGGGTAAGATTAGTAAGCCTGACTCCCAATTTTGAAAGATGTAATCTTGCAACTTCTTCATCAAGCTTCTTAGGCAGAGTATAAACTTTTCCGATTTCATATTTTTTTGTCTCAGTCCAAAGTGTTATTTGAGCAAGCACTTGATTTGTAAAACTGTTACTCATTACAAAGCTCGGATGCCCGTTAGCACATCCAAGATTTACCAATCTGCCGCGTGCGAGCAAAATAAGTTCTTTTTTATCAGGGAAAATAAATTTATCCACCTGTGGTTTTATATTTATTTCTTTTATCCCCGGTTGTGTTTCCAGCCATGAAACCTGAATTTCACTGTCAAAATGTCCGATATTGCAAAGTATAGCCTGATCCTTCATCTTTTTCATATGTTGGCCGGTAATAACATCACAGCAGCCTGTTGCTGTTACAAAAATATCTCCAATTGGTGCGGCTTCCTCCATTGTAATAACATCATATCCTTCCATTGCCGCCTGCAATGCGCAAATCGGATCGATTTCTGTTATAAGAACTCTTGCCCCAAAACCGCGCATTGACTGGACGCATCCTTTTCCAACATCTCCATAACCGCAGACAATTACAACCTTTCCGGCAACCATTACGCCTGTAGCACGTTTTATTCCGTCAACCAGTGATTCCCTGCAGCCGTATAAATTATCAAATTTGGATTTGGTAACAGAATCATTAACATTTATTGCTCTAAGTTTTAATTCCCCTTTTTCTGCCATTTGATATAATCTGTGAACCCCTGTTGTTGTTTCTTCTGAAAGTCCGCGTATTTCTGTTAACAGTTCAGGAAATTTCTGATGTATCATTAATGTCAGATCTCCACCGTCATCAAGGAGCATATTAGGTCCTTTCCCATCAGAAAAGACTAAAGATTGTTCAATACACCAGTCATATTCTTCAAGTGTTTCACCTTTCCATGCAAAAACAGGTATCCCGTGTGCGGCGATAGCCGCGGCAGCCTGGTCCTGAGTTGAATAAATATTACAGGAAGACCATCTTACTTCTGCTCCCAGTTCAATCAAAGTCTCTATCAGAACCGCAGTTTGAATAGTCATATGGAGACATCCTGCAATTTTTGCGCCTTTTAAAGGTTTTGACTTCCTGTATTTTACCCTCAAAGCCATAAGCCCCGGCATTTCTTTTTCAGCCATGTTTATTTCTTTTCTACCCCATTCTGCCAGTGATATGTCTTTGACTTTGTAGTCAAGTTTTGTTTTTACAGCTTTTTTTATTTTTACAGCTCCCATAATAAATAAATCTCCTTTCATTAATTTAACCTTTTTAATTTAAGCAATAGTATTTTACAACAATTTATAAATATTTTCAATTAAAATTACGAAAACAAATTTAGTGCGATTGGTAATGTCAGAAGCTGCAAAAGAAAAAGGGATACGAGCAATTGATTTGAGTTATGAACATGCATTAGAAAAAATAAAAGATACAGTAATAATAATGTTACGCAGCCCGGTAATTAATTGGATTTTTATTTATAGGCGAATGATAAAAGAGATAGGAGAAATGAAAATATTAAAACGTCCTGGGCGAAGTTATCCGCGAGAACAAAAAAGATATTCTGTTTTACCAAAGGGTAAACTATTTGTGGAGGTTAGCTATGCAGAAGTTGCTTAAGTTACTACCATTGTTCTTTAGGGTTGCTATTTATTTTATAATTTTTTTTAAGCCCATGGGTGTTAAGTTAACATAGAAATCAGGCGGCCGTTTTTTGGCGTCGCCTGGATTGCCCTCGTTATCGTTTTAATTATTTTATTCACCAAGTATTAATGTTGCCTTTTTTGTCTGATCATCTACCCAGATCAAAAAATGTCCACCAGGCGGTGTGGGTGGTTTCTGCTCGAAAGAAACTGTCCAAGTTTTGTCTTTTTTTGTGAACTCGTAATCACATCCTTTTAGGTTATATTTTGTGATGTCAAATCCTTCCTGTTTTGCTTGGGTTTGAGCGATTATCAGCACTTCATCTTTCGTAAGTTTTGTTGTTTTATTTTTTTCATCTAATTTTATCTCTTCGATTTTAACTGTATTATTTTCAGTAAGTGATAATACAGTTTGTTCTTTAATACCCGAAGTAAAACCCTTTTGGAAAACGATATAAATAGTTTTCCCGCCTAATGATTTATAACCTTCTTCGTAAGATATTTGAATACCATTATATAATATTTTGGGTAACTTTTTTAAATTTTCGTTGGAAATTTTATATTCCTCTCCGAACGCTTCTATTTTTAATGAGACAATTTCATTTTGTTGATTTTGGTCTCCTGATATTTTGACTGGACCAGAACTGCCGATACCTTTTGATTCAATTGTAAAAGAGGATAATTGTAACACTCCTTCTTGAGAAGCAAAAACCGGCGATTGTAATAAAAAGATAGAGAGAATAACAAATAAAATATTTTTCATTTATTTAATCCTTTCCTTTTCGACGCCAGAAATCACGGGCTGCGTACTCGCAGTCCCGTGCATTATGTTGTAAATTTCAATTTATTTTAAATTTAATTTTTTTTTAATCCAAGAAGGTTTACGCCTCATATCTAAAACTGCAACCACATATACCATGTCCTTTTCTATTTCATAATATATAGCGAATGGGAACCTTTTTGAAAACATTCGATAAAAGCCAAATTTTCTACCGTGAATTCCACTAAAAAATTTCAAAGCTTCAAGGTCAGAAATTAGGCTATCATAGAAATAATCACCGACTCCTTCTTCGTTTCTATCATAAAAAAGTCGTCCCTCCTCCAAATCTGCCACTGCCTCTTTTAAGATATATACTTCCCTGTTTTTCATTTTCTGTCTCTTAATTTCAATTTTTCTAAGGATATAAACTCGCCCTCCCCTTTTTCAATCTTTTTTTTTCTTTCTTTAAGAACACTCCCATGCCAATCAGGTGATTCGCATTCTTTTTCTTCATGGCTTAATGAATCCCACAATTCTTCCATTACCTTTAGACGCTCAATGGTAGACATTATTTTTATTTCACCTATCGTCATAATTTAACCTCCCTATTATTTTAGCACCAAGCTCACCTGCAACGATATTTTTGTAATTTTAATTTATTTTATATCTTTTCTTTTTGTTTGTCGATAAAATAATGTGAGGATACAGAAAAGTTCGAATAGTTAAGAATTGTCCCATCCATACACGTTATTCCTCCAATTTATCTTTTCTATATACATGTAAAATATTTAATATCTGATCTATATCAAAAGTATTTAAAAATTGTGAATCAAATAGATTGCCATCAATTGAATCTTTGGAAAAAAGATTATGTGTCCAGAGAATAATACATGTAAAAAGAGAATCTTTAACTGTTGAAAAGAAAGCAGGAGCTAAATTAAGTTCTTCAAGCTTGTCTTTTGTTTTTTCAAGAAGATGATTGTAAAGTGAGATATATTGCCAAAGTCTTTGAGCTTCTGATTTTAGGTATTCTCGATATTTTTCAAATTTTATTTCTTGGTCTGTTTTATTCATTATTTATTCCGTATCAATAACTTCAATTTCATTATCTGATATTAATTTTACAGTTTGATTTTTTTCTTTATCTTTCCATAAAAGAATCTCATAGGGTGACTAACAATACTTCTCCTGCTTTTATGTTTTATTAAGTTTCGGTAACGGCGAAACTCATGGGTTTTTGACGCGCTAGTGTAGTGCGTCAAACGCTTCTTTACATTTGGAAATTTTAGCCATAATTTTGTAAACTGACGCACTCCATACAAAAACCTTGGGATGCAGGTTATGATTTTTAATATATTGTTCTATAACCATAATTAGCTCTTTGACATTTTTAAACGATCCCCGTCGGATACGTTTGTCAGTTATTTCTCTAAACCAGCGTTCAACCATATTAAGCCATGAGCTTGACGTTGGTGTAAAATGCAAATGAAATCTTGGATGCCGTTTTAGCCATAATTGAACGCGAGGATGTTTATGTGTACCATAGTTATCAACAATGAGATGCAAAGCTAAATCTGGTGGAGTTTGGGTATTGATAAGCTGCAAAAATCTGATGAATTCCTGATGTCTGTGACGCGGCATGCAATCTCCGATTACTGTGCCGTCAAGCATATTTAATGCGGCGAATAATGTTGTTGTCCCGTTACGTTTATAATCATGTGTTTGCCGTGCTGGAATACCGGGACGTAACGGTAAAAGTGGCTGAGTGCGATCGAGAGCCTGAATTTGACTTTTTTCATCCACACAAAAGACTATTGTTTTATCTGGG
>JACQWU010000235.1 GCA_016209155.1 Candidatus Desantisiibacteriota bacterium
AGAAGATACCCTGTGGCTCTGCCACAGGATTCTTCATAAAACCAGCCCGTTTATTTTGCCAAAGCCTTTATAAGATAGATACATATTTAACAGAAAAAAAATAGTACTTAAAGTAATAGCTAAAAAATCAATATTTTTAAATTTTAAATCTATGTAAGATGACCTTTTTTGATTGGAAGAAAATCCTCTGCTTTCAAGCGACATAGAAAGACCATTTGCATGGCGAATAGCAGTCAAAAAAATAGGACTGAGTAATGAAAAAAAATTGTTAAATCTTTTCCATAAATTGCCTTCTTTAAAATTAACTCCCCTTGATTTTTGTGCTTCCATAATAATATTAGAAGTTTCCAGAAAAGCAGGCGCAAGACGCAAAGCAGTTCCAAAAGCAAAACTCAAGGCAAAAGGCAGTCCGAGTTTAATTAATCCTGTTATTACCTCCTCGTTTCTACAGGTTGAAAGAAATATTATCCCTGCAATTATCATTAAATTAATTTTTAAAGCAGAACTTATCCCGTAAAGAAAGCCTTCAAAACTTACCCTATTTAAAAGAAGAGTTTTACCTTTAGCAAAGAATGACCATGAAACAATAGAAAAAATACTGATAATTAATATCAGAAACCAGACTTTTTTAATATTAACAAGAGCTTTCCCTGATAATCCATAAAGCATAATAAAAACCCCCACAGGCAGAACATATAAAGGATGCTGGTAAAAAAATGTCAGGACGAAACTTAACAGCAATATAAAAATTTTTGTACGCGGATCAAGTCTGTGAATGATAGTTTTATTGTCAGTATATAAATAAGAACTCATCTGCTTATTCCTTTGTTTATCTTTTTTTATATAATAGTTTATGATATATTTACATAAAAGTAAAATAAAAATTACGAGTAGAATGATTTTTTAAGGAGAAATAACCTATGATAAAAAAAGCAATTGTTCTTTTAAGCGGAGGATTGGATTCAACCACAACGCTTGCCATGGCAAAAAAGAAAAAATTTGAAATATACGCAATATCTTTTGATTATGGGCAAAGACATAAGTTTGAAATTAAAAAAGCACAGATAATTGCAAAAAAAATAGGCGTAAAACAGCATAAAATAATAAAAATAGATTTAAGACAGATTGGCGGTTCAGCTTTAACTGATGACATCAATGTTCCTGAAAGAAAAAATGGTAAGAATTCTAAAGGAATTCCTGTTACTTATGTACCTGCCCGCAATACAATTTTTTTATCATTTGCTCTTGCATGGGCAGAAGTGCTGGATATTCAAAATATTTTTATTGGAGTAAATGCAATTGATTTTAGCGGTTATCCGGATTGCAGGAGCATTTTTATTAAAGCTTTTGAAAAAATGGCAAATTTGGCTACCAAGATGACAACAGAAGGTAAAAAAATAAAAATACATGCACCCTTAATTAACCTAAAAAAATCAGATATAATAAAAATAGGTTGTAAGCTTGGAATTGATTATGGTATAACACATAGTTGTTATAATCCTGATAATTCAGGAAAATCCTGCGGCAAATGCGACAGTTGTATACTGCGTGCAAAAGGATTCAAAGAAGCAGGAATCCATGATCCTTTATTTGAAAGATAATTTTTTTTAAAAATATCTTGACCATATTTAAGAAATGATATATGATATCTGTTTCTATAATAATAGGTCGAAGGTTATTTTTAAATATTTACTAACTTTAGGAGGTGTTATAATATGTATGCTATTAATAAAAAAGAAGCTTTACAAAAAGCAAAAGTTACAGGTGAGATATTAAGCAGTAACAAAAGCCAGAAAGTAATTATATATAAATATAAAAAACGCAAAAACTCTAATAAAAAAAATGGACACCGGCAGAAATTTATGCGGGTTAAAATAACAAAAATTGCTGTAGCTTAATTTTTTATTTATTTTAATGGGGGTGAATTAAATGGCGCACAAGAAAAGCGGCGGTAGTGTATCAAACGGACGGGACAGTAATCCTAAAATGCTCGGAGTTAAACGTTATGGAGGGCAAATTGTATGTTCCGGTAATATATTAATAAGACAACGCGGAACTAAATTTCATGCGGGACAGAATGTCGGAATGGGAAAGGATAATACTCTTTTTGCCAAAATAGACGGTAAAGTTTTATTTGAACAAAGAAAAAACCGTAAGGAAATCAGTGTTATTCCTGAAATCAAAATAAATTAGGAGTAACTAAACTATACATGTTTATTGATCATGCAGTAATAACTGTGCTCTCTGGGAATGGCGGAAATGGATGTGTAAGCTTTCGCAGAGAAAAATTTGTTCCAAGGGGCGGACCCAATGGCGGTGACGGCGGCAGCGGCGGTAATGTAATCATTAAGACCAGCAGCACTCTTCATAGTCTGCTCGATTTCCGTTATCGCCCAAAGATGTCAGCAAGAAACGGAGAGCATGGAAAAGGTAAAAATATGCATGGCAAAAACGGCGAGAATATTATCATTAAAGTTCCATGCGGTACAGTTATTTACGAAAATGATTCGGGTAAAAAAATAAAAGATTTAACAACTGATGGAGAAGAAATTTTAGTATGCAAGGGAGGCCGCGGCGGTTTTGGCAATACTCATTTTACCACCAGCACCAACCAATCTCCCCGTCTGGCTGAAAAAGGAGAACCGGGGGAAGAAAAAATATTAAGATTAGAATTAAAATTAATCGCAGATATCGGACTTGTAGGTTATCCTAATGTCGGTAAATCCACTTTGATTTCAAAAATTTCCGAAGCTCATCCCAAAATTGCTGATTATCCTTTTACTACCCTTACTCCAAATCTTGGAGTGGTAAAAATGAAAAATTGGAGAACTTTTGTGGTTGCTGATATTCCGGGATTAATTGAAGGAGCGCACAAAGGAGCAGGACTCGGGATAGAGTTTTTGAAACATATTGAGCGCACCCGTCTTCTTTTACATATTATTGATATGTCAGGATTGGAAGGACGCGATCCATGGGAAGATTTTAAAGTTATAAACAATGAACTAAAATTATATAGTGAAAAATTATTAAATAAAATACAAATAATCGCCGCTAATAAAATGGATTTACCCGCTGCACGGGAAAATTATGAAAAACTCGAAAAAAAATTTAAACGGCTTAAATATAATATTTTTCCAATTTCCGGCGCAACAGGTGAAGGGATTAATGAATTATTAAAGCATCTGGCTTCTTCACTCGATAGTCTGCCAAATGAAGAAGAAACTGATGAAGAAGAAGAAATAATAGAATTTAAACCGCGTTTTTATGTTGAAAAAGTTGAAGATACTTTTATAATCCATGGAAAAGAAGTTGAAAAATGGACTGCTATGACTGATTTTGAAAACAGTGAAGCTGTCGATCGATTACAGAAAATATTTCAGAGAATGGGACTTGAAAATGAGTTAAAGGAAAAAGGGATAAAATCAAACAGCAAAATAAAAGTCAAAGATATTGAGTTCAATTACTTTGATATTTAAGTGTAATCAGGAAAGGAGTTTGTTAATGACTACGTCCACTATAATAACTGCATTTTTCGCGGTAATGATTATATTGCCGATAATAACAGGTATACTTGAAGATAGAAAAAACAATAAAAACAAATAAAGGATCTGATGTAAATTTTCAAGGAATAAAATGGCTTTAAGAAAAATTATAACATATGGCGATCCGGTACTGCGGGAAAAAACTGCGCCTGTGACTGAAATAAATAAAGAAATCATCAAACTCGCAAACGATATGATTCAGACTAGGTACAATGCGCCGGGAGTA
>JACQWU010000236.1 GCA_016209155.1 Candidatus Desantisiibacteriota bacterium
ATTGCATGAAATCAAAAACATTATTATTCCTAAAAATAAAAAATAAGACTTTCTAAATTTGAACATTTAGCCTCCTCCATAACAAAATATTAAATTATCACGCGGTGATACCTTAATTTTGATTTTTTGATTTTACATTTTGCATTTATCAGTCCCATATTGCAGAAATGATATCTAATCCATCTATAAAAGCATCAACTATTTTTGGATCAAAATGTTTCCCTTTCTCATTTTTGATAATATTAATTGCCTCTTCCATTGAATAAGCCTGTTTATAACAGCGTTTGCTGACAAGAGCATCAAAGACATCAGCTATTGCAACAATCCTGCCGCTCAAAGGTATTTCCTCTCCTTTTAATCTGTTTGGATAACCGGTCCCGTCATATTTTTCATGATGTGTAAGCGCAACTTCTTTTGCCGCCATTAAAATCGGGGATGATGGATCATCTAAAATTCTGGCTCCGACAGTAGTATGTGTTTCAATAATTTTACGTTCTTCGGGTGTAAGTTTACCGGCTTTCAGCAAAATAATATTAGGGATAGCGATCTTTCCTATATAATGTATCACCCTTGAATATTTTATCATTTCTATTTTTTCATCATGCATATCAGGATTTAATTCACGTGAAATTATACCTGTAATTGTAAAAATTCTTTTAACATGTTCACCCAATTGATCCTCACGGTATTCGCCGGTGATAGAAAGACGTAACAAGGTATTAAGATGAGCTTTTTTTAATTCAATATTTTTTTTGGCATTTTTTATTGCAACCGAAGCCTGCAAAGCCAGCCACTGTATATTTTTTATAGAATTTGAATCAAAAGGAATCACAACCGAATCATTATTTAATCTATTAATAAGCTGTAAAACTCCAATAATATTGTCGTTACCATCGAGTAAAGGCACTATTAGCATTGACTTTGAACGATAATTATTACGTTTATCAAATTCTTTATTAAATTTATATTCACTATCATCCGGAATTAAATAGACATCATCCAGAATTAACGGACTCCCTGTCACAGCAACATAGCCTGCCAGACTTTTTTTGTTTATTGGCAGATTAAATGATTTAAAAGAAGCTTTTCTTGAGTCAATTCCTATTTTTTTATCCAGGGTATCATTTTGAGCTACCACAAATTTCATGGAATCTTCTTCAATTATATAAAGACTACCGGCATCAGAATTAGTATATTTACGGGCTTCATTAACTATCATTTCAAGCAATTTATCCATTTCACGTTCATCTGATAGTGCAATTCCAATATTAATCAATTCAAAAAAATCATTTTCAAATGATTTTATATCCATTATGAAGATCTCCTATGATTTATGATAGATATAACACACTTTTATATTTTTTTCAATTTTATTCAATTTTTCTTGACATCTACTTAAGTTATGTGATAAAAGTAGTAGTCTTAAAAATTTGGGCGGATAGCTCAATCGGGAGAGCATCAGCCTTACAAGCTGGGGGTCACAGGTTCGATCCCTGTTCCGCCCACCATTTTTTTAATACCTGAATCTTGCCATGCAAGATTCAGGTAATACTTTTTTGGGGTTGTAGTTCAGTTTGGTTAGAACGTCTGCCTGTCACGCAGAAGGTCGCGAGTTCGAGTCTCGTCAACCCCGCCACATCTAAAGTTTTACTGCACTCCGGCATTCTTGAATTTAAATAAAGAATACGGGGTATATCTTACCACACCATAAGACTTGGAAATAAAGTCAAGCTTACCGCTTTTTTCGGATTCTTTTTTCATTTTTTCTAGAACAGCATCTTCAGTTGAAAAAAATTCAAATACAGGCATTTCATCTTCTTCATTTTTTTTAGATTCTTTAGCAGCAGCTTCTAAATCATAATTTTCTTTATCATATATTTTTCTTTTTATTATGGATTTGAGGTCCGATCCCCAATAATTATCCTTTATCTGGAGATCACGCCAATAATCCCAAATTTTCAAATTATATTCCTCATTATCCATTATATTATTATAGGTTATTGCAAAATCTCTGTAATCTTTTTCGATAAAAATACCGATTTTATTTTTCTGTATAATATTATAATAAATCATCGGGCTGGACTCACTTATGAAAATTCCAAAATTTTTATTATCGACAACATTTGACTGTGTAATTGTTGGAAATGAATAAGCTACTATCTTTATCCCGATTTTATTATTTTCTATCACTGCATTTACAATTTTCGGAGTCGCCATTTCTTCACAAGATATTCCGGTTTCATTATTGTTGAAATAATTATCTATTATTTTAGGCTGAGAGGCATGCATACACAATATTCCTGTTTTATTGTTTTCAAAGGTATTCTTATAAATCGAAGGAGAACATTCCTTTAAAAATATACCGCTGCCGCTGATGTTTTTAATAACACAATCATGTATTTCTCCCTGACAATCTCTTTCATAATTAATTGCATTATTCTTTATATTTTCAAATATACTATTACTGATTACAGGATTATCAGCTTCAACCATTAATCCATTATTCGAAAATGAAAAATAGCAATATTCAAAAATATTTTTTTTCTCTGTAATATTTCTGTCAATTATTATACATTCCCAATCACCCGGAACAGGACTGTCTTTTTTTGATGTGAAAATAATATTATTCTCTTGTGTACCTTTCGCAATTATATTACCTTTTATTCTTAAAAGACCTTTGCTTACTAATACATCCCCTCTAATATAATCACTAAATAATAACTTTACTCCCGGCTCTATAGTAAGAGTTACACCTCTTTCGACAGTAAATTCACCTGAAACATAATAAGGACTTCCGTCTTTTGTCAAAATTCTATCTTTTATAAGACTTCCGGAAAGCATATCTGTCTCTTCACTTGATTTAAGATATATTATTGTCCGGTTAAATATATCTGATACCAGTTTTTCATCATTCCGGAATTTAACATAAATAGTTTTTTCACCTGCCATTGGTGTAAGCATATAACTCTTTTCTTTAACAAAAGGTTCCCAGATACTATTTTCAAAACCGGGGTCATTTTCACTTATCATCATTTGATGAGCGCCTTTTCCTTCCATTAATAAAGTAGCAATAGGAATATCAACCCTATCCCCTTCCTTAACTTTAAAATTAACGGAATTATAAAAATCAAGAATTTTATCTCTGGTATCAAAAAATATAATATAATCTGAAATAGGTTCCATAACGTTTCTTATTACACCTTCAGCTCCCTGAACAGAAATAAGCAGTTTGCCGCCCATTTCTTTTGTAAGTTTTATATTTTCAACCGTATATGTATCGCTTTCACCATAAGTACTGGTAAAAATTCCACCTTCATAAACAGAAGGACTCTTGCCTCCATCCTGATTGGTTATTTTTATTTTGGGGATAATATTTTGATTTAATGTTTCACTGAAAACCAATGAAATAAAAAAATTGTCAGTGATTTTTATAGGCTCAGGATAAATATATTTTTTTATACGCGGTTTAATTAAATCTTCCGGTGTATAAATTCCCGCTATTTCTGTTTTATTTCCATAAGCATCTTTGAATTGAATAAATAATCTATCCATAGGGCTTTCTTTTGGAAAAGTAAAAATTATTGTTGTCTCATATTTTTTCCATATTGAATTTTCCAGATATTTATCCTCCCCAATTCTCATATCTATTGCTCTAATTACTTCTGCTTCTATGCAAAGATTTGGCAGTTTGCTCTTATTCTCGACTGTTTTTAAAGACAAAATAATCGGAGGAATATTAATAGATTGAGGTAATGATATATTCCCCATCTTATCTTGAAATTTAAGATAAAGCTTAGTTATATTCGTTTTCAATGACACAGGAAAACTGATTTCCTGACGATAATCCTTCCATTTTGCATCTTCAAAATTTTCATTTAATGAAATCATATATTTTCCGGGTTCTTTATTGTTTAAAACAATTCCGCCAAAAAGTTTTATAAATGCCAGATATTCACCCGTTTCGCTATCCTTAGAAATAGATTTTATATTCCCGACTTTTCCTTTTGATTCAATCATTTCCTGCTCTTCATAAAATTTTTTCCGTTTATTTTCTTCTAATATTTCCATTTTCTTTTTTTCTTCCAGAGCTTTTGAAACATCTTCAATTGATTTTTTATCTTTGCCTAAACGCTTTAATATTTCCTCCTGTTCCAGATGTACTGTTGCCAGATGGCACGCATTACACAATTGGTAACTCTCATTACGAACTCTTAAAAAACTGTTTCTGGCATCCCCTTCCACTTTCTTAACATAAGTATTAGCCGCTGAATCCCATGGATGCTTATCCGTAGGATTCATCGGATCCCAAGTATGTTCATTATGACAGCTTGAGCATGTAACTACTTTCTTTTTTACATTATCACCTTTATCTATTTCTCCATCTTCACCGTATAAAATCAGACCGAATTTTTTATCCGGCGGTTGTGTTTTCATCGTTTCTTTTAATATTCCGGTTTTAGCGGCAAATGCGGCAAGTTCTTCATCAGAAGAGTAAGGAATAATTTTATGATGGACACTCAATTTTTTTTCATCAGCTACTCCTCCCGGAGTATGACAGCCAAAACACAAAGGTGAATAAATTATACCTTTTGGATCAGGAGGTATCAGCTTTGCAGAAATATAAATAGAAGCACCCTGATGTGAACGATGGCAGGCTGAACATAATCCTCCATCATATACAGTCTCCCCAACCATATTTTTTTCTTGCGGTGCAGTAATGCGAAAATCATGATCAGTACCTATTATTGTTTCTTTCTCAGAATGACAATCAAAACACAAGCTTGTTGATGCATCATTGAGTCTGCGAAGAAAACTTGTTCTGCCTGTACCTTCTAATCCTTTTGATAATTTACTTTTTTCTACCGCATAATTACCTTTTTCTATTTTTTCTTCGGGATCATATTCTATAATTTTTGCAAATACTTCCATTGTACGGGAAAAAGGATTTATTTTATCAACCGCGCAGCGGGCGATTATTTTACCGTTTTTAAAAATAACATATTGCTGTCCCACTTCCGGTTTAAAACTGTCAATAGTATCAATATAAACAAAAGCGCCTGCTGTATATCCCACATTACCTATGACCTTACTTCTTATATTTTCAAAACTGAATAATCCTTTACTTAACACATTCTTTTGATATTGAGCAGGACTCCATTGATGAGAGTAATGGCATGTCACACAAGTAATAAGACCATTTTTCTGTTTTTTGCCATCCTTTGTATAAAGAGGAAGTGTTGTTGTCCTGCCTTTTTGCATCGGTACTCCGACAGGATGTGAATATGCACCTATCTTGGATTCTGCGCATTTGCCCTCAAAGTGACAACTGTGACATAATTGTGTTATATAATCATCTCCTGGACCAAGAGGTTTTGCCCAGCGCCTTATATCTTCCGCATTATGCATAATATGACATGCCGAACATGCACCTGACATACCGACTGTTTCCTTGGCAATATTTTCTTCATCAGGAATAGTAACTGAAAGATCATGATCAGTATTTATACACAGACCTTCTCTCTGGTGACAATCAACGCATAAGGCGGATACTTTTCTGTTGTCTAATCTCAGGAAACTGTTTTTTCCGTCTCCTTCTGTCTTTTTACCAGGACCGCCTTTATCAAGTCCCGGAGTCCAGCGATGAGGATTATGACATGTATTACAGGTCATCCTGCCATCTATTCTTTTTTTACTAAATCTTCACCCTTTTCATTTTTCCCGGGTACACGCGCCCATAACTTTATTTCAAGAGCATTATGGGTAAGATGGCATGCTCCGCATGGCCCGGAATCAGCGATTGTTTCACCTGCGACATTTCTTTCTTTCGGAGCCATGACATTCAAATCATGTTTGGTCCCGACTATCAATACGTTTTCAAAATGACAATTTCCGCATAAGGCGGATTTCATATCATTTGGAATACGCAGAAAACTATTTAATATTGTTCCATCTGTATCTTTACCCGGACCAATATCATTTTTAACAGGATCCCAGATATGAGAATTATGGCATGTTGAACATACTATATTTCCATCCGGATCTTTCTTCCCGTTAATATATAAAGGTAATGTCGGAATTACTCTCCAATCAGTTATCGGAGAATCACAGGGATGGCTGTGGTTTCCCGTAAGTTTTTTCTCCCCCATTTTTCCTTTTTCATGGCAGCCTGTCGTGCATATAAGGGTCATCATATTCTCACCATCAGGGATATTACCCCTTGACCACATTAAAGGACCGCCTCCGTTATGAACCAGATGACATGCACTGCATATTCCTTCATCTCTTATTGTTTTACCCTGCGAATTAACAATTTCTTTTCCTCTTATTTTTTCTATAAGCGCTATATCATGCTCAGTTTTTTCTACTTTAAATTTAGCTTTATGACATTCCTTGCAAAAATCCGAAGTGTTATCCTTTGTTCCGCGCAGAAAACTGTTAAATCCTGTTCCTTCCAGATTCGCTTTCGGTCTGTCATTTTTATCTTTATAATTCCATTGATGTACATTATGACATGTACTGCATGCTACAAGTCCGAAGGTATTAAAATGTTTATCAATATCCTTTCCGGTTTTAATAGCTTCCAATAATTCTTTATTAAAATATCTTTTCCCAAAAGAATCATATAAAGGATATTTAGTTGCACCTTCAATAAGCTTAATACTTCTGCCGGTCGGATGACTGTATTTGGTAATTGCTTTTTTCTCAGCCATCTGTCCTTTAAAATGGCAGGTTTTACAAAGTTTGGCTATACTATCTTCTTTTTCCACTTCAGGCAGAATTTTTTTTGCCCATATTTTTGGACCTGTTCCGTTATGCATAAGATGACAAGCTGAACATGTGCCGTCATCAAGCACAGTTTTATCCTGTATATTTTTTTCACTGCGTCCTGAAATATTAAGATCATGCTCGGTATCAAGGATAGTGGTTTCACCCTGATGACATTCCTTGCATAAAGAATTTTTAATATTTCTTTTACGTAAAAAGCTGTTTCTTCCATCACCTTCAGTATTTACTTTTGATCCTATTTTTTCATCCATCGGATCCCATTGATGAACATCATGACAGGTAGCACACATCACATTCCCTTTTCTTTTGGATTTATCCACTACTTTTTTGCCGTCAACAATAATATGTTCATCATATACTCTTACTCCTTCGCCTCTAAATAACGGAAGATCCGTTTCACCTGTAACCCTTTCAATTTCAAAATTAGTAGGATGACTAAAAATACCAACCTGCTTTTTTTCTCCCACTTTATCTTTAACATGACAGCTTAAACACAATTTTCCGATAGGATCATCTCCCTGTTTAATTACCGGCAGATCCTTTGCCCAGACTTTAGCCCCTTTTCCGCCATGAGCAAGATGACATGCTCCGCATACCCCTGATTCTCTTACTCTCTGCTTTTTAACATTTTCCTCCTGCGGAGAAATAATGATTAAATTATGTTCAGTATTTTCAACCATTTTCTGATTGGGATGACATACTACACAAATATCACTTGATTCAATATTTTGCATAACCAGGATCGGAGTACTTTCACGTGATTTATGCAAGCTATGGCAGGTATAACAAATAATTTCACCTTTAAGCCCGATTTTCCCGCCGGATTTGATAATATTTTCCGGTATCTCCAATTTAAGAGGTTTGATATTTACAGGATGCGTGCTAATAATGGCCGCTTCACTTAAAGTTCCAACATTATAACCGGTATGGCAGTATCCGCAAATCCTGGCATCCGCATCTGTGATAACTAAACAGCTTGTACCCGGTTCACCTCCGTGAATTTTATGGCATGTAGAACATATCATTATCGGTTTATTACTTACAAGCCCAAGCTTACCGCCCTTTTTCAAAATTAATTTTGGAATTTTTACTTTATTGCTTGCTATATTTACAGGGTGAGTTCCTTTTGTCTCTGCTTCTTTAATACTATTTGCAATTTTATTTGTATGACACTTTTCGCAAAAATAATTATTTCTATTAGAATAAGGTAAAAGATATTTCTTTTTTTCGGACACAGCTTTAACAATAATAGTTGTATCTGTTTTTACCAGAGAAGTATCCAATGTCACGTTCTTAGTAACATGGGTGGTATCACTTATTTTTGTAGTATCGGAACGCCCCATACTTTGTAATTCCTCAACTCCAAACATCTCTCTTTCTTCTTTCTCATCCGACCCTGTATTAAAAGCGTTATGAGCCACATGGCAGCTATTACACGTAATTTTTTTATCTTGAAGCTTAATCCTTGATTGCGGTTCGATTTCCATCCCTTCCGATAAATTTATTCCCAATGGATGTGTACCGACATTTTCCAGGGCTTTACCAACACCGAATTCCGTAGGATGACATTTAGCACAGAACTGGCCTAAGTCATTACGCTCAACAAGCAATCCACTTGCGGTTTTTGCGCGATGAGGTATATGGCATGTGCGGCATACAATATTTCCATTATAGCTGATTACAACAGGTACATCCCCTTCCCATAAAAGCGGTATAACTGCCTTATTGGGACGGACATTAACAGAATGTGTTTCAACTCCTGCACCTTTTTCCGGTTTGCTTGGATTACTTGTATGACATATTTCACATAATGCGGAACTGCCTATCCCTGCTCCTTCATTTGCTCTAACTAAAAGCCTTTTCCCGGGCGGGGATCCATGTACAACATGACATGTCTGACATATAACTAAATCTTTACCAAATTCATCTTTGCCTACCACACTGCCGGATTCAACTAATACTTCCGGTATTTTTTCCATAACAAAATCAGAAGGATGGTTTCCGGAAACAGCATTTCCAATTTTGGTACGATGACACTCTTTACATAATGAAGAATTATTATTCACTGTTCTAAGCCAGCTTTTATTAGGCAGAGTGTGAGGACTATGACAGGTTCCGCAATATACTTTCCCATTTTGCAGAGGGTAACCCTGAGGCATTTTTATTTCAGCGGAAGGTTTAATATCAGTTTTATGTTTTTGTCCATTCCATGTAATATATCGTGAATCATCAACCGATCCATCATGACAGCTGTAACACATTAAATCATCTGCAACACCGAAATCCAAAGAGGCATATTCTTCCTTATATTCTATTAATTTATTTTCTTCAAAAGGAATAAGCGGATTTTTCATAATATGACAACGGAGACACTCTTCATCACTTATATCTACAGCTGAAATTTTTATATTAAAAACTATACATATCAAAAATCCTGCTGTCAAAATCATTAAAATAAATGCATATGAAATTTTTTTCATAAGATTAAGCTATGTCTCCTGTTTATTGATAATTTTAACATAATATACATACTAAATCAAAAACATAAGCCTAAGTTTTCATCTTCTTTTTTTTTTCCGCGGGAAATAAAATATTATTCAGTATAAGCCTATATCCCGGAGAATTCTTATGCAATGCAAGATTTGTAGGGGATTCTCCGACTTTATGGCTATAGTCCTCAGGATCATGTCCTGCATAAAAAGTAAATGTACCTTTCCCCATATTTCCATGAATATATTTAGATCTGGTATTATCCACAACCTCACCCATTATAATAATATTGTCCTTAATAACAGCATTATTGAAGGATGTTGTTTGTCCAAAAAAACCATTGATATGGTGCACGTGATTTTGAGTGAGCATTGCAGGAATAGGATCGTACTTGGCAGAAAAATCAAATAATACAAAATCCTCCTTATGGGAGCTTTCAGGTATGTTATAATTACTTACATCAATATCAGAAAATTCATATATATATGGATTTGTGATTATTTTGAAATTCGTAAATGCAAATGTTTTAGAAAAATCCAGTTTTTCCTGTGCTTGCGGATCTACAGGTGTTCCATCAAGTTCGGGGGCAACAATATCAATCCCTTCACTTGCCAGCGCAACATCCATGGAATCAGTAGCCGCACACATGGCAAATAAAAATCCACCGCTAATTACATATTCTTTTATTTTTTTTGCAACCGCATTTTTATATTCTTGTACTCTTATATAACCGAACTCCTTTGCCATTGCTTTAAGTCTGCTGCTTTCATTAATATACCAGGGTGCATTTCTAAAGGAACTGTAAAATTTGCCCATCTGTCCCGTAAAATCTTCATGATGCAAATGCAGCCAGTCATATTTTGATAATCGTCCGCTTATTACTTCTTTATCCCATACTTTTTCATATGGTATTTCCGCAAACGTTAAAACCATAGTAACGGCGTCATCCCAGGGTTCTTTATCAGGAGGGGTGTAAACAGCTATTAAAGGAACCTTTTCCAGAAGAATTTTTTCCATGTTATTGTTATCAATTTCCTGATAAATAACAGGTATACCGCCTGCCGGAATAATTTCATATGCAACTTCATTTAAGCTGCATTTCTTACGAATATCACTTCTATCATCCGTTAAAAAAGAACCGCCTCTATAATTTAAAAGCCATTCCACGTTTTGCCCTTGTGCAATAATCCAATATGCAACCCCGTATGCTTTAAGATGGTTGGACTGATTATCATCCATATAAATTAAAATTTTGTCATCTGCTGCGGCAAGCACCGAAGTAATAAAAATGAACAAAATAATATATGCAGCTATTTTTTTCATATTTAAATTTCCATACATAAAACTAATCAACCGCAATAATCTCTTTAATTCCCGGTATTTCTTTTTTAAGGAATTGTTCCACTCCCATTTTTAAAGTCATCTGAGACATCGGACAATGACCGCAGTCGCCTGTTAATCTTACTTTTACGAAGCATGGGTCTAATTTTTTCTAATGCTGCTTTCACTTTTTCAATCATAAATCCTCCTTATTTATAAATTAGGCTGCCTTAGGCATTCGGCAGCAAATTAGCTTTTAGCTATCAGCCTTCAACCTAAAAACCTTCAGTCTATATATTTTAGTTTAATTTAATCACATAAAAATAAGCCTGTCAAGAAATTTTACAATTTGATAAAAAACCCTTTACAAATACTTTTTAGATGTTATAATACCGTAACCCTAGGTTAGAAAATTAACAAAAAACTTACCAAAAGAAAGGAGAATTATTCATGTCATCACACAACAAAAAAACAACATCGTTGGACCCAACCAAACACCCGGATTGGGAAATAGCAGAAGATGCTGAAACAAAAATGAAAACAGTGTATCAATTAGCAGATCAATTAGGTTTGGAAAAAGATGAGTTACTTCCTCATGGGCATTATGTAGGTAAGGTGGATTTTAAAAAAGTATTAAAAAGATTGGGGAATAAACCGGACGGTAAGTTTATAGACGTAACAGCCATTACACCTACTCCACTCGGTGAAGGCAAATCAACTACCACCATTGGTTTGATTCAGGGATTGGGAAAGCGGGGTAAAAATGTTGTTGGTGCAATACGCCAGCCTTCAGGCGGGCCAACAATGAACATTAAAGGTTCGGCGGCAGGCGGCGGTTTATCGCAGTGTATTCCACTGACCCCGTTTTCGCTCGGGCTGACCGGTGATATTAATGCTATCATGAACGCTCATAACCTGGCCATGGTAGCACTTACCTCAAGAATGCAGCATGAGTTTAACTATACCGATGCGCAATTGGCTAAACGAAGTCTGAAGCGTTTGAATGTTGATCCCGACAGAGTGGAAATGAAATGGATTATAGATTTTTGCGCTCAGGCGCTTAGAAATATTATCATTGGTATGGGCGGAAAAATGGACGGACAAATGATGCAATCCGGATTTGCAATCGCAGTATCATCAGAAATTATGGCAATTCTGGCTGTAGCTACTGATTTAAAAGATATGCGTGAGCGTATGGGGAAGATTGTTGTGGCTTATGATAAATCTGGCAAACCGGTAACTACAAAGGATTTAGAAGTAGACGGCGCTATGACAGCATGGATGGTTGAGGCCTTAAATCCAAACCTTATGCAGACCATTGAAGGACAGCCTGTGTTTGTACATGCCGGCCCGTTTGCTAATATTGCTATCGGCCAGTCCTCTATTGTAGCTGACAGGATAGCATTAAAACTTGGGGATTATCATGTAACTGAATCAGGATTCGGTGCTGATATAGGATTTGAAAAGTTCTGGAACTTAAAATGCAGATTCTCAGGACAAAATCCAAATGCGGCAGTAATAGTAGCCACGATCAGAGCGCTTAAATGTCATGGCGGCGCGCCAATACCTGTGCCGGGAAATCCTCTTGACCCTGTCTATAAAGAAGAAAATGTCGGCTGGGTGGAAAAAGGAATTCCTAATCTGATTCAACACATTAATACAGTTAAAAAAGCCGGAATCAATCCTGTGGTATGTATTAATGCTTTCTATACCGATACAGACAATGAAATAAAAGCAGTTCGACGCCTGGCTGAAGCTGCCGGAGCCCGGGTAGCTCTTTCTAAACACTGGGAAAAGGGCGGTGATGGAGCTACAGAATTGGCAGATGCGGTAATCGATGCCTGCAATGAACCAAATGATTTTAAATTACTTTATGAGATAAGCACTCCTTTAAGACAGCGGATTGAACTGATTGCCAAAGAGGTTTATGGCGCAGATGGAGTAGATTACAGCGCAGATGCTTTAGCCAAAGCTAAAGCTATGGAAGCTGATCCTGAGATTGCAAAACTTGGAACATGTATGGTAAAAACCCACCTTTCTCTGACCGATAATCCGAATTTAAAAGGCGCTCCCCGCGGATGGAGACTTTCTATCAGGGATATATTGACATATAGAGGTGCAGGGTTCGTTGTTCCTATAGCCGGAAACATAAAACTTATGCCCGGAACTTCTTCCGACCCTGCTTTCCGCAGAGTTGATGTTGATGTTGAAACAGGCAAAGTAAAAGGTCTTTTTTAAATTACCTTGATAAAAAAGGACGGCATAAAAAAATGCCGTCCTTTTTTTATGTATAAATTTAGTTGTATTTAAACCATTTTGTATTGAAATTTAGTTATAACTAAACTATAATACATAATTATGAATAAAACAATTTATAATCCATTACAAATCCGAGAGATATTTCATCTGGAATTCCTAAAATGTTTTAGCCGGAAATTAAGAGCAGATACTTATGCGCTTATTAGTTTCACATTATGATATTCAATCCGCGATAACTCAAAAAATAGAAGCATTAGCAGGAAGAGCAGTTGTTCAGGCAAGAGATATTTTTGATCTTTACATTTTGAGTTCCCAAACTTCGGATTTTAAAAATATTGAAGAAAATAAATTAAAAATCGCTCAAAAAAATATTTTCAGAATCAATTTTGAAGAGTTTAGAGATTCAGTAGTGTCATATCTGGCATTGGATGCGATATTAGATATGTCTGAATTTAAAATAGAAGAAAGGTAAAATTATTAATGTTGAATTTAAATTGTTTGAACCCTGTACAAAAAGAAGCAGTTGAAACTATTGACGGGCCTCTCCTTATTTTAGCCGGAGCAGGAAGCGGAAAAACACGTGTTATTACATACAGGATTGCATATCTAATAAAAGAGATAGGAATACACCCGCAGGAGATATTATCAGTCACTTTTACAAATAAAGCCGCAGGTGAAATGAGAGAAAGGGTCATATCTCTCCTTGACGGTGAAGGTAGAAATATTTGGATAAGCACATTCCATTCGGCATGCGTCCGAATATTGCACAGTAATATTGAACGTCTTGGTTATAAACGCAATTTCGTGATATATTCCGCTTATGAGCAGGAAAAATTATTTAAAGAAGTAATAAAAAAATTGAATATTACTGATTCGGATTTGCCTATTTCCCGTATTGCATCAAAAGTATCAAGAGCAAAAAATAATCTCATTACCTGCGAAGAATTCGGCAAACTTGAAACTAATGACTTTAATGATGAAAAAATAAGTAAAATATATACACAGTATCAAAAAAGACTCAAAGAAAATAATGCAATGGATTTTGATGACCTTATTATGCAGACGGTACTGCTTCTCAATAACAATGAAGACATAAGACACCACTATCAGGAACGTTTCCGTTATATCATGGTGGATGAATATCAGGATACAAATATGGCACAATATATATTTCTTAAACTCCTTTCCGGAAAGTACAAGAATATATGCGTGGTTGGTGATGATGATCAAAGCATTTACGGCTGGCGCGGTGCGGATGTTGCCAATATACTCAATTTTGAGAAGGATTTCCCCGGAGCAAAAATCGTACGATTGGAACAGAACTATCGCTCAACAGCAACTATTCTGAAAGCGGCTAACTGTATTATAAAAAATAATAAAAAAAGAAAAGGGAAAAATCTCTGGACAGATAACTCTGAAGGTGAAAATATAACTTTTTATATAGGTGACAATGAAATTGCAGAAGCATATTTTGTTGCCGGAAAAATTTTCAGTTTTGTTAAAAATGAATCTATGAATTGGCGTGACTTTGCAATATTCTATCGCACACATGCTCAATCAAGAGTGCTGGAAGACAATTTGCGCAGGGAAAATATACCTTATATAATA
>JACQWU010000217.1 GCA_016209155.1 Candidatus Desantisiibacteriota bacterium
TCCTACAATATTTAAAAAGTTTATTGATATGCCGGGGAGGGTTGTTTATGATGGGAATAAATTTTTCATAAAAATAAGGAAAAGAGCACATACTCCGGTTTTACTGGAAGTTGAAAAATTAAAAGTTCCGTTTAACATACCGTGGCTTGATGGGAAATCCGTTGAAATTGTTTGGACAGCATAATTAGGGGATTATTATGCTGGATAACCCATCTGTGAAAATCGGTGTTAAAGAATCTGGGGATTATCTTTCAGGTGAAGCATTGGGATACAGAGTTGATGAATGGAAAAACCTTTTTGTATCAGAATTTCTGGCAGTACGCGATATACTCAGTAGAAATATTACAATACTGACCGGAGCTCGTGGATGTGGAAAAACCATGTCCTTTAGAAGACTTACTGTTTTTATGGACAAATTAATAGAAGAGCCTTCAGGAGTTCCTGGGGCCGATCAATTTATTGGTTTTTACGTTAACTGTAGAGATCTAGTTGAGGCATTCCCTTGGCTTCCTCCAAAACTAAAGATAGGAACACAGCAGCAGATTATTCATTATTTTCATCTTTTATGGTTTAATGAGATTTGTAAAACTTTGGCAATATGCAGATCTAATAAAAATGAAAACTATGATTGGCTTAATAAATTTATGGTTAATTTATTAAACGACAAATATCAAGCTCTTCCTGTTGACGCTGATGTAATATCACATGTGAAGGCTTTTATTGAAACTGAGAAGGAACGGTGCCGTCTTGCAGATTTTGGAAAGGTAAGCGGTTTTGATGCCTGGCCATTTGCCCGGCTTGATTTTCTTGATATTATTCAAACAGAAATTGAAGATAATGTATCATGGATAGGTAAAAAGCCATTCTATATGTTTCTTGATGATTATACCGTACCTATTGTTCAGAGACAAGCTTTAAATGGAAAACCATTTGAACTCCATCATGATTTTGAATTAGTGGATTTAGCGACAGAAAGCCTTTATCAGAGTAAAACCGAAAAATTCAAGCTTTTAGATAATATTTTTAAGCCTAGAATAGACCGACATGATGCACTGAAAGGAAAAAATATGGGTTTATTGGATATCCTCGGGAAGATGGAATATGATAACAATGACCTTGCATGGAAAATGCGTAAATCTGATGATAGGGAACGCATATTTTATAGTGGTGCAGATGCGTTTGTTGGTATGTGGTCAAGCGATATAAGAATTATGATTCAAATGTTTGTAGATATGTTACGTGATGCCAATGGAGAATTAAAAAAAGAAAACTTTGTTGTATCAAAAACAATTCAGGATAAGACATATAGAAGCCAGGGTGGTGAATTCCTTGGATTTGCAGAATCTGCAAGTAGCCCGTTAGCATTGGGGAAAAAATCAAAACCAAATGCTACTAAAGTACGCTATGGGACTCATTTAAAAGATATAGTTGAAACTTTTATTTCTATATCCCGATTCGAGCTTATCAAAGGGAACATGGTTAAAAATGAAGATAGAGAAAATCCAAAACAAGCTTTTCGATTAGAAATTATTGACAAATTTGAACTATCTGGTCAGGTTTTTGATTATTTTGAGGGTTTAGTGCGTTGGCATCTTTTTCTACAAGATTGGCGTGGTAAAAGTGTGAGAGGTATGATTACTCCTAGGCTATATTTAAATAGAGTTCTCATTCCTTTTGCTAATCTGACATTTTCAGGTCACGACAACATACAACTTAGAAACGATGAATTTATAAGTTTATTGGAAAAACCAAAAGAATTCATGTCTTATTGGATAGGAAAAAGAAATGAAAAAAGAATGAAAAGACAACAGATAGAACAGCAACAGCTAGAGATATTCGATATTTCACATGAAGGAGGGAATAAAAAGTGAGTTTTCCTTCAATTCAGATTGCACAAAAATTGAACCCGAATAAAAGCCGACTTTTTATAGGCGCATATGGATTTGAAGATCGTAGATGTGGATGGTCTAACTATCAGAAAGAACAGGGAAAGATTTTAAAATCTGCTATCTTATTTAAATATGTGCGACCCAAGGGGGATAATAAAATTATTGAAATAAAAAAATCCCTAAATAAAATAGGAATTTTACGTCCTATTGAAATAAACTATGATGTAATGGAACCATCTAATATAGAAAATAATATTAGGAAAAAGCTAAAAAATGTTTTAGATGGTATTGAAGAAGTCATAGTTGATATATCGACTATGACTAAATTGTCCATTCTTGTATGTTTATGCAAACTTGTAAATTTTAATGGAACGTTAAGAATTATTTATACAGAAGCTAAAGATTATGCTCCAACAAAGAAGGAATATGAGGAATATAAAGAGTCCATGAAAAAAATTGCTAAATTTCCAAGCCAAGGATTTGAAACAATTATAAGAGTAAAGTGCTTAAGCAGTATTAGAATGCAAGGACAACCTGTGACAATGATAGCATTCACATCATTTAATGAACAGCTTATCAGTCATATGATGGGAACAATAAATCCACATAGACTTTTATTTATTAATGGTAGACCACCGCGAAAAGATTTTTCCTGGAGAGAAATAGCAACCTATGAAATTTATAAAGAGCTTATTGAGGAATATCCTGCCGGTAATCCTATTAATAAAGAAGGATTACTTGAACGTGTAGCAAGTACGCTTGATTACAAAGATACAATAGACAATATTAATGAGATTTATAATAAGTATGGCAACCATGAAAGGATTATTTGTACTGCAACGGGCAGTAAGATGCAAACTGTAGGATTATTTTTCAGTAAAATGCTACATCCTGATATACATATAGAGTATCCTACTCCTGATAGTTATTTTGTAAAACGTACTGCAGAAGGCATTCAACAAGTGCATGAAATTGTGATAAAACATTTTTCAGAATTTATTAAAAATGAAAGACTTAAGATAAAATGATAAGCCTGGTAGTAATTATTTCTTGACATTACGTACGTTATATAGTACGCTGTCCTTGGAGGTAACAGAATATGACTACACTTACAACCAGCGAGGCAAGGGCTCAGCTTTATAAATTGGTGGATAAAACTGCTGAATCACATGAACCTATTCAAATAACAGGAAAAAGGAATAAAGCTATTTTAATTTCTGAAGGAGATTGGAGGGCTATTGAAGAAACCTTATATCTTTTATCGATTCCCAAAATGAGAGAATCTATTCGAAAAGGACTTAAAACATCCATAGAAAAATGCAGTAAGGAATTAAAATGGTAAATTGGCAGATTGTCTTTACAAAACAAGCTCAAAAAGATGCCAAAAAACTTTCTGCTTCAGGACTCAAACCCAAAGCAGAGAACCTTCTTAATATTTTAAAAGAAAATCCTTTTAAGCAGCCTCCTTCTTTTGAAAAATTAGTCGGAGATTTGGCCGGAGCTTATTCACGGCGAATCAATATTCAACATCGACTTATTTATCAGGTTCTGACTGAAAAAAAAACAGTAAAAATAATCCGCATGTGGACGCACTATGAATAACCTTAAAAAATCATGGTCTATACAAAATTTATTACTACAACTAACTTTTAGCCTAAAATGTAATAAAAAAAATGTGGACAAATGATGAAAATTAAACCACAGAAGCACGGAGACACAGAGAAAATAAATTATTATAAATAAAACACTCTGTACCTCTGTGCCTCAGTGTCTCTGTGGTTAAAAAATAAAGCTGTAGTGTTAGATAGGAGCAAACTTATGACAAATAACGATATTTTACGCCGTATCCGCTATATTTTTGATTTTAATGATTCGAAAATGATTGCTATATTTGGCTTAGCTGATTATAAGGTAACGAGGGAAGAGGTCAGCTATTGGCTGAAAAAAGATGATGATCCTGCGTTTCAAAAATTAAGCGGTACTCAAATGGCGATTTTTCTAAATGGTTTAATTATCGACAAACGAGGCAAAAAAGAAGGGCTAGAGCCGGAACCGGAGAAGCATTTAAATAACAATATAATTTTCAGAAAATTAAAAATCGCGTTGAACCTGCAAGCCGAAGACATACTGGAAATTATGAACACTTCTGATTTGCGTATCAGCAAACACGAGCTAAGCGCATTTTTCCGTAAACCGGATCATAAACACTACCGTGATTGTAAAGATCAAATTTTGCGTAATTTTTTAAAGGGTATACAGCTTAAATACCGCCAAGCTTGCTGATCCTGACGATGCAAGGGCAGGTGCAAGACCTGCCCGTTTATTTATTTTTTTTAGTTTCCTTATCAATAATAGAATCTAATTCTTTCATGAGGTTTTTGGCTCTCCATTCGGGGATTATGAACGGGTAATTGTTTTCGCTTGAGACAGCGATATATTTATCGTCTTTTTTCTCAGCAATTGAAATTGAATAAGATTTATTGCCTTTAAGGTCAATTTTATAAATGGATTTATTAAATTCGTTTTTTGTTTTTTCTGTTACAAAATCATCACAGACCAAATGTTTTAGAGTGTTTATGAGCGTGTCAATTTCATTTCCCTTTACTTTTTCTTTCTTATCTGTTATCCACTCAGGCTGCGCGGGCATACCTGTGTTTTTTTGCTGAGTTGTATCTGAAGATACTTTTTTAGATATTTTCATTTCTTTTTTACTGTTATTTAAAATTATTTCCGTAATATTCTCATCAAAATTCATAACTACTTTATCCCGAACATCCGAAATTTTTTTATCAAAAGTATTACGGAGATTACCGTTTGCCTGATAAACATTAGTATCATTATCGAGCTTAACAAAAGTATGACGGTAAGAAGATGCTGTTTTACCAATATCTATCTTTAAAAGCACCTTATTGCCTGAAAATATTTCAAAATCTATTTTTTTATCTTTATCAAGGTCATACATTCCATAATTTTTTGATTCAGATACAAGCGCGGTTAAATTAAATGCGGTAATATCCTTAACCATTGCCTCCAGTTTTTCTTTATCAGCCGGAAATTTTTCTTTATTTATATACCATTTATCATTCTCTTTTAATAATTCTATATCAGTGCCTGTTTTGTGTAACACTATTTTTGATATATCTTTTTCATTTATCTTTGCTATTTCCGGTAAATTATAGTGAGTTTTATTTTTATTGCGTAAAAAAAGAAAAACTGAAAGAGCAATAATAATTAAAATAAGTATAATATATTCCATCTTTACTTTCATTTTACTCCCCTTCCCTTTTTTATTAAAGCTTAACCACAGAGAACACAGAGAAATCTTTAAATATCAATTGTAGAGACGCAAAATTTTGCGTCTCTATTCTGTGGTTCATTCTTTATTTCCGAAATCGAGCCTCTATTGAACGTTTTCTTGATGAACGTTTGAACCACATAACTAAACCGATTAAAATTATTAAAACCGGTAAGCCAGCAATATTTGCGGTCTTGATCTTTGTTTTTGATTCCGGTTTTATTTCTTTTAAAGGGTTAAACCGCTGAGATTTGCTGCGCATTATGGCACGGCTTTCTTTTCCGTTTAAATAATCAATAATATTTATCACAAATTGAGCATTAGGGCTTTTTGCTTCTTTATCCAGAATATTATTCTTTAGCATCTCAGACGTTCCTATAAAAAATATCCTGCCCGGTTTTATTGATTTCTCAATCATTGAGCCTTTATTACTAATGTTTGACATATCAACACCTTCAGGCTTTTTTTCGGATTTTTTGTCATCCTTTTTATTCTTGCCTTCTTCTTTTGTTTCTTCTTTTTTCTCCTCTTTTACAGGAATTCCCTTCCCTGCGAAATAACTTGAGAATGTTCCTTCTAAAACATAAGCCAGTGCCACTTGTTTATAATTTTTTTCATCTGCCGGAGGCTGAATAAGCATTGGATTAAGATTTATACGTCCGGTCATTTCCCATGCTTTTTCAGATGAAGAAACCAGTTTACTTGCTTTTAAACTTCCGGTCTTCACCTTCTGCTCATCAATCTCAACCGGGGATGCTTTGACCATAATTAATCCTTTGATATTGCTTAAAAATTTCATATCTTTATTAATAAAATCATTTTTAATAATAGGTGCAAAATATATTTTCTGTTCTCCGCCGCCGAAAGCATTTGGAATTTCCTGTTTATAACAGTTCTGATCCATGACATATGATTTTTTAACATTAAAACCATAATGTTCCAATAATCTTTCGAGACCTGTATTTAAAGGAATATAAAAAGGGCCCTGATTTCCAAACATCATATTCCCCTGTTGTGGAGGCATAATCTCATTAAAAGGATCATAAAATATTGCGATATTTCTTCCCTTCATTAAAAACTGATCAATCTGGTAAAGCTCATATTCGGAAAACTGCTCTTTAGCGCCTGCAATTATTAAAGTCGGGATTCCATCAGAAATTTCTTCATTATTTAAATTGATTCTTTTTAGGGAATAGCTTTCTGAAAGCAGTGCATTAAAATTTGCAATAGAATCTGTTTCCTGTTGTCCAAACATAGCATTCTTTTTCTCAAGAGAGAGTGTCCCATGATCTGCTATATAACCTATTTCTTCATTTGTATTTATAATATTTTCCACAATCTCATTTATGCTCTTTTCAAGATCATTCATATTGGCAAGCTGGTATTGTGTACCAATAATAGGGAGTCTTATAACTTTTAGAATCTGAATTTTTTCAAATTTTTCACCGTGAACAACAACAAGGTCAATATAACCTTTCCCGCCGGGGATTTTTTCACTGCGCCTGTCTGTGAATTCATTCCATTGTAATGACATTGCGCCATATTTTTCCGCATCCTTAACATTATCCGGAACTTGAGACGGATCTATATAAGCAAATTTAAGTTTGTCATAATTCTTTTTATTTAATTTATCTATTGCTTCCTCTATTTTTTTAGGAATTTCATTAAGTCCTGATAAGTTCATATAAGGTCCGACTGTTTGAAGTGATGAGGATAGAAACAGCTTAATCTCTATTTTGTCTTTAAGATTTAACAATGCGCTTATTTTATTGTTCATTTTCCTGATTGTTGATGTTATGTTAAATTCAAGCCCTTCTGTTGTTGTAACCGGGGGGAGAGCTTCAATTAAATCTCCATGAATAAGCACTATTCCCATAAAAGCTTTTTGAAATTTAACTTCATCCTGCTCAATGTTTTGCACCTGAACGGGATAAATACCATAGGTTTCCGCAAGCTCCTGATTCTTTTTTACTTTCTCATCCTTCTCGCTTGATACATCATAAAATTCATAATTAAAATACTTATTGCTGGATATTGAATATTCTTCAAGCAGATCATGAAGATATCGTTCTATATTGTTATATGGAGCAGGGAGTTTATTCGTAAAAAATATCTTTATTGTAAGCGGTTCGGAAAGTGTCTCAACAGCTTTTTTACTTTCTTCAGACAATGAAAAAACTTTATTATTGGTTAAATCCATGCGAAAAAACATAACAATACTTACCACGTTAAGCAATACAACAACAATAAAATACAACAAAAATTTAGAATAACTATTAATTTTAGATTTCTTTTCCATTTATTAACGCTCCCTATTTATTTTCATTTATAATAAGGTCTGTTGCATACAGCATTACAAAACTTACACTGATAAAATAAATTAAATCTCTGGAATCAACAATTCCTTTTGAGATATTCTGAAAATGAAAATCCGCTCCAAGATATTGAAAAATATTTAAAACCTTTCCCGGTAAAAAAAACAGCATTTTGTCTATTAAAGTGAGAATACGACAGAATGTCATCCCGATAATAAAAGCAATAATCTGATTTCTCGTTAGCGATGAAGCAAAAAGTCCGATAGCCGCAAATGATGCTCCCATAAGCACTGCTCCTATATACCCTCCGATTACAGGTCCATAGTCAAGCTCACCGAGGAAAGAGACAAATACTGCATAAGAAATAGTCGGCAAAAGCATAACAATTAAAAAAGCAAAAACAGCAAAAAATTTACCCAGAACAACATCAAGGTTTGTCACCGGCATTGTATATAACAGCTCATATGAACCTGTATTTATTTCTTCTGAAAACAGCTTCATTGTTATTGCAGGTATCATAAAAGAAAAAGTTATAGGTAAAAGTTCAAAAAAATTTCTTAGTTCCGCCTGGTTATAAAGAAAAAAAGTTGCAAAGAAGAACCAGCCCGTAATAATTAAAAAAATTGATATTACAATATAAGCGATGGGTGAAGTAAAATAGCTTTTAAATTCTCTTACGCATATATTTAAAGAATTTTTCATTGTTTAACTCTCCCTTGTTAATTCTCTGAATATTGTTTCGAGTGTCCTTGATTCAGTATGAAATTCTAAGATAATTGAATCTGTATTCTTAATTTTTTTATAAATTTCAGACCGGATATCGTTTTTGGTTTTACATAAAATATTAAAATCCACTATTTTGTCTTTTGTACTTTTTAAAACAACATCTTTTATCTCAGAAATATCATTCAAGGATTTTTTAATATCGTTAAACTCGGCATTTAAAAGAGAAATATGGATTAAATAATCACTGCTGTTTTTTTCCTTAAGTTGTTCGGTTGACCCGTCAGCAACGATCTTCCCTTTATTTATAATTATAATTCTATCACAGGTAGCTTCTGCTTCGCTCAAAATGTGCGTGGAGAATATAACTGTTCTTTTTTTCCCTATTTCTCTAATTATATTGCGGATATCGATGATCTGATTCGGATCAAGTCCTGAGGTTGGTTCATCAAGTACAAGAATTTCGGGATTGTTCATCATTGCATGAGCAAGCCCGACACGCTGTTTATAGCCTTTTGAAAGCTCTATTACAGGTTTATGCATAACCTCATTAATCCCGCATAGATCCGCCAGCTCTTTGATTTGTTTTTCCTTACCAGTTTTTTCAACACCCCTTACATCTGCAACAAAATTTAAATAATCATAAACCAGCATATCAGGATAGATCGGCGCTGATTCCGGCAAATAACCAACCATCTTTTTTATTTCTAATGAATTGTCATATATGTTAAAATTTTCAAAACTTACATTGCCGGATGTTGGCTGCATATAACATGTCAAAATCCTCAAAGTAGTTGTTTTGCCGGCTCCGTTAGGTCCCAGAAGCCCTAATATTTCACCCTTTTTAATCTCAAAACTTATTTTATCAACAGCGCATACATTATCATAATATTTTGTTAATTCCTCAATCTTTATCAAACTGCTCACCTCACTTTTTATTTAGATTATCAAAATTATAATTTAAAAATTAGATTTTAATATTTATCATAAGTTTTTTTCGCTGTCAAGAGGGATTTTTATTATATTTTATTATATAATTTTATTATATGAAAATGGCAGATAAACAAAAAGTCATCCGCCATTTTTCACAACTGCAAAATTCAGGTACTACTTTACTAAGTTAATTGATGCTGCTTCATTAACGCCCTCTTTTGTAATTATATATTTTACTTTAACTTTTTCGTCCTTATTGATTTTTCCTAAAGTAGTTGCTTTGAAATTAACATCATAAATAGTTGTAGTAGATTTTACTAAGAAATTATGTTCCTTATTCTTTTCATCCAAAACAATAATTTCGGTTTTTGTCCCATTGGTGGTATCCGCAAGTGTAACCAATTGAACTTTTCCCGTCAAACTCAAACCTTCGTCTTTTTTCTTCCCTTCTTTCTTTTTAGCCTTCTCTTTGCCTGCCGGTGCAGGTGCCGCAGTTTTGCTCTTGGATTCCTGAGCAAAACATA
>JACQWU010000218.1 GCA_016209155.1 Candidatus Desantisiibacteriota bacterium
AAAGTAATCCCTATTACGGCAAAAATAAAGGTAACAAGCATTACTGCATCCTGAACATCTCCGAGAAATAAATATATACCCCCGCTTCCAAGTAATAAGAGGAGCATCGGTTCACAAAGTATCCCCGTTAATATATAAAACACATTTCTTTTTTTCTGAGAAGGGAGTTCATTAAAACCTTCGTTTTTTAATCTTTGCGGTATATCATCTTCTGAAAGTCCTGAAATATTTGCAACATCAATTTTAGTTTTCAATTATTTCTCCGGGATAAAAAAATGTTCAATGTGGATTAACATAGGATAAAATAATATTACTGTCAAGTATTTCTTTTGTTGACTTTATTTTGTTTTTTGTGTTTAATTTGAATATATAAATTACTATTAAGGAGTAAAAACATGGATATATATGAACTAAAACCGTTTTTATCAGAACTTATAAATAAAATGGAACAGCGGGTTCCCTATGCTGCGGCACTTGCCACAGAGAATTCCGGTGAGAGAATTACTGTAAGCACGCGCCAGCAGCGCTCTGAAGCGGTTGATCCGTCTATCGGCGTTGTCTTTACTGTGTTTAACGGCCGTTATTTTAAAGAAGCGGCTACTAACGATCTTTCAAAAGAAAATTTAAAGAAAACAGCGATTGCTCTGGCAGAAGAAAGTGCCGTTGATTGTTCTGAAACGGGAATTACCATTAATCCCGGTGATCCTGCAAACAGTGATTTTTTTGTAGATAGCAAAATTGATAATGCATCAATAAAACTTTCAGAAAAAGTAGCTAAATGTATTGAGTATAAAGACAGTCTCCATTCTATGGACAGGAGAGTGGTAAGCGCAACAGGACATTATTCGTGGGTACGCATAAAAGAACTTTTTACAAACCGTACCAGACAACTCTTTCAGGATATCACACGCTCTCAGTCAATTGTACAGATAGTTATGGCAGAGGATAGCAGAACTGCAAGACTTCATGAAGGTCATTGTTTTCAGGGCGGATATGAACATATTGACCTTAATAATAATATCCTCAATGAAATGATAAACGATTGTGCGCGAATTCTTAAAAGTAACCGGCTTACTCCCGGTACATACGATTGTATATTTTCGCCGGAATTTTCCGGAATTTTTGCTCATGAGGCTTTTGGTCATGGCACCGAGACCGATATGTTTCTTAAACATCGTGCCAGGGGACAGGAGTTTCTTGGCAGGCAGGTAGCTTCACCTCTGGTAAATATGTATGATTCACCTCTTCTGCCCGGACAGGGAGCTTCATTTTTCTTTGATCACGAGGGACAGGCCGCATCCGAGACTCAGATTATCAAAGACGGTATTTTGATATCAGGGCTTACCGAGATGAACTCTGCCATGCGTCTTAAGATTAATAGAACTGCCAACGGGCGCAGGGAGAGCTTTGATCATAAAGTGTACGCACGCATGACTAATACATTTTTCGGGCCGGGGAAAGATAATTTCGAAGATATGATAAAGGATATTGAATTCGGATATTTACTTACCCGTCCCAGCAACGGGATGGAGGACCCGAAAGGGTGGGGGATACAGCTTGAAGGGTATATTGCCATAGAAATAAAAAGCGGCAAACTAACGGACAAATACTATTCGCCTGTTATTGTGACGGGATATGTTCCGGATTTGCTCATGTCTATAACAATGGTGGGTAATGATTTGAAAATATCAGGACTCGGAATGTGCGGCAAAGGGCACAAGGAGTGGGTAAAAGTTACAGACGGCGGACCATATTTGCGCCTGAAAGCGAGGCTGGGATGAAGATGATAGATTTTATTAGAGACACATTGAATAATCAATCTGGACTTTCCGCATGGCAGATACGATATATAAAAAGCAGAAGCAGTCAGCTTTATATTATTGATCATGATACCGAATGTATGCGTACTGTAGATATAAAGAAATTTGTTATTACTGTTTTTGTGGAACGTGAGACAGGCGGTAAAAAAGTGATGGGAGAATCGGAATTTCTTTTTGTTCAGGGTGAGGATCTAAAGTCAAAACTTGATGCGGCGGTTTCTATGGCGGGTTTAGTGGACAATGAACCGTTCATCCTGCCGGGACCGGCACAAAGCTATAAGGCTGTGAAAACAGCTGATCTCGAGATCAAAAATAATCCTGATAAAGTGATAATGCGGATACAAGATGATATATTTAAAGCAGTAGATAGAGAAAAGGGTATCAGTTTAAGTACGGCCGAGATTTATGTGAATTTATTTAATATTGAGATTTTGAATTCCCGTGGTTTAGAAGTCGCAAGGGAGGATACAGAAATATATGTGGAATTTGTACTTATGGCCGGGAAAAAAGAGCATGAGGAGGTTGAGTCGGGGAAAGCCCAGAGAGCAAGATTCTACAGTAATCTTAAGATAGATGATGCAATAAAAGAATATGCGGGATATGCTTTAGATAGTCTAAGTGCAGAGCTTCCCCCTACCGGTAAGTTTGATGTGGTTTTTTCCGGTGAAGCGCTGGATACTTTATTTAACTGGTTTATAACCCAGTCAAGCGGTGCGGCGAAATACGAGCGCTGGTCTTTATTTGAGGAAGGCAGGGCAATATGTCAAGGGATGAACTCTTCCATTACGTACCTGTTCTTCATCTCTGCCGTTTCTCCACTTTTGAGCCAAACGGTGTAACAGGTTCATTCTCAGGAGAAATAAGGAGCGTTTGGCTGGTCGATAATGGACAAATAAAGCCTGTTAAGGGCGGAGCAGTGACAGGCACTATGCAGGAAGCATTTAAAAAAATATATTTTTCAAAAGAAATTGTACAGAGAGAATCATATAGAGGCCCTGCATATGTTAAGATTTGCGGACTCAGTATCGGAGGAGAGTAGGGTGGGAACCTTAACCATAGATGCGATATAAGGTAAATTATAGTATTCACTTTTTTTAATTTGATTTAAAATACTGAGGTTATAAGTTTTATTATGTCTTATAAGAAATTCTATATCAACTATAACATCGAGTAAAATATTTTCATCAAGAGGTTTATCAAGAACACTGCATCTTGCGACAGCCAAATATCTTATAAGAGTGAAGAAAAGAACAAATTTAAAATATGCATCAATGTATGAGTGTAAATAGAATTCTTTGGAAAATATAAAATTTATAAAATAATTTTCAAATATATGCTCAATTTCCTTTTTATACGGGTTGTAATAATTCGAATACATTCTCTGAAATTTTTGAATTTCATGATCCTGCATAAAATTGTCTTTAATATCTATTGATAAATTATATTTTTTATTCATAAATATTAAAAATTTTTTTGATAAAGGTTCAATTTTAGCTCTTTGAATCCATACTTCTTTTATAAGTTTTAACATATATCCTATATTTGATGATATTAATTTTAGTTTTTCAATTACCAGCCGATTAATTTTTTCAAGCAATTCCCTGACCTCTTCATAATTATCATTTCGCATCTTATTTGCCAAGATTCCAATCAGCAAAATTCTTTCCTCGATTCCAATTTTTTTCAGCTGCATTGAGGCTATGAGCATTTCCTCATACTGAAAATAATATTGTTTTTCAATGTTTTTCCCGTCAATTATGCAATTGCATTTAGATAATTTTGGTAAGTGATATCCGGGGGGATCTTTATAGAAATTAACCGATTCTGTTTTTTTAAGAAGAAACGCCGCTTTTCTGCATGAGAACAGGATTGCTGGCTCCCATGCTTCTGTTGTAAGAGATATTAATCTGGGATATGATTTACATACATCGGATAGAATTTCTTCTCCATATTCTTTTTGAATCATACAAAGTTTTTCAGAAGTTAAAAATGGACAACCGGCTTTTTGTTTATCACCGTTCACCATATATTCATATGAAGAGTTATCTTCCGGCTCAGTCTCTGCTTCATGTCTTTTTATTTTAATTTTGTTGTCAATATGAATTACATTTTTTTTAAGCAAATATAGAAAATTTTTATTATTTTTTGCAATTTCTTCTAACTTGTAATAAGATTTTTTATCAAATTCAATATCCCAGTCACGACTGCAGCATTCACCGCACATCTGACATTTGAATTTAAGCAAATAATCAGGTACTAAATAATGAGCGCTGTCCATTTTTACCTCCAGCTTAATTTTTCAAGATGTACCGGTCTTATTCTTAATTATTATTGGCTGGATTAATTAAATACTTAAGTGGATTTTTAGAGCACTAAACAGTAAGTCCATAAAGTTCAAGTTCTTTTACTGCTTTATCTCCTTTATCGTCAGCGTTTTGTATGGCAACCCATGATATAAGCTCTTTCATCCCTTTTTCAAAAGTCACTTCCGGTATAAACCCGAGTGTTTTATTTATTTTTGAATTATCTGAATAACAATGGCGAACATCTCCTTTGCGGAATTTTCCTATTACATTTGGAGAAATATCCTTTCCCATATTTTTAGCTATTATTTTAGCTACATCCAGAACGCTTAATTTCCTTCCTGTCCCAACATTAAATACACTATAATCAGCTTTTTCATTTTCCATGGCAAGCATATTTGCCTGTACAACATCACTTACATGAATAAAATCCCGTGTTTGCAGTCCATCTTCATAAATGACAGGCATATTATTATTTAATAATCT
This sequence comes from Candidatus Desantisiibacteriota bacterium, assembly GCA_016209155.1. Taxonomy (GTDB): domain Bacteria; phylum JACRDZ01; class JACRDZ01; order JACRDZ01; family JACRDZ01; genus JACQWU01. Next base: position 4,610 of record JACQWU010000218.1, read on the forward strand.
GCCGGAAAAAATTGCCGCGACACCGGTATATGGATTTGAGAGTGCCTGTCTGCTTCCATAAACATTGAAATATCTGAATGCAACAGTGGGAATATCATAAGCTCTGCCTACAACAAGAAACATTTCCTCATGATCTCTTTTTGTAATGGAATATATGGAATTAGGTATCACTTTTTTGTTTTCACTTGTCGGGATCGGTGATATTTCTTCTCCGCACTCCGGGCATTTCAATTCCCAATTGTGCTCCAGTAATTGAGGCATAGACCGTAATTCCGGTGCCAATCTTCCGCATTTAGCGCAATTATATTCTCCTTCGCCATAAATTGACATTGACGAAGCTACAATAAGCTTGGATACCGAATGCTTTTCATTTGCCAATATATCAAGCAGAGTCGCTCCGCCAAGAGTATTTACTGAAACATAATGCTCAATTTTATACATTGATTGTCCAACACCAACCATTGCTGCTTTATGGAAAATTGTATCTATATTTTTTATTGCTTTTTTTAATGTATTTCTGTCCCTGACATCAGCTTTAATAAATTTAATTTCTTTATTTAAATAATCAGGTATTTTCGCATTTATTCCGTGAACTTGAGGTTCAAGATTATCATAAACAGTGACATTATGACCTCTTTTTACCAGTTCATCCACAATATGCGACCCTATAAAACCAGCACCGCCTGTTACCAGAATATTTTTTTTCAATTTTTTTCCTCCTGTAATATTTATCTCGTACCGGGAAGTTTTATAAGAAATGTACTTCCCCCATTTGGTTTACTTTTTACTTTTATTTCCCCTTTAAAATCTTTGATAATTTCTGAAGTTATAAATAAGCCTAATCCATTTCCTTCAGTTGACAGTTTGCGGGTAAAAAACGGTGTGAATATTAGAGGTAAATCTTTTTTTGTTATCCCGCATCCGTTATCTTTTATTTTTATTTGTATTTTTTTTTTTATAATCGCAGTTGAGATTGCAATTTTTCCTTTATCTTTATAGGCACAGGCAGATATAGCATTTTTTAATAAATTTACAATAACCTGTTTTAATTTATATTCATCTCCCCAAAAAAATATTTTTGATTCGCATAATTGTTTATTTAAAAAAATCATATTTTCTATGAGCTGGGGTTTAAATATATATATAATTCCATCAATAACCTTATTAACATTTATATATTTATTCCGGGCGGATGTATTAGAATAATTCATCACAAGGTTCTTAATCCTGAGAGCCTCATTTTCAATTGCTTTTATCCTTTTTAAATCTTTATATTTTAAGTGATTTTCAAGTATTATATATTGAATGTTAGATATGATAGTTGTCAGCGGATTTTTAATTTCATGCAATGTCATATTTATTTTATCAATCTTAATAGCCGGTTCAGTAATTAACATTTTCACACTCCATATTCTTCATACCTGAATCTTGCATAGCAAGATTCAGAAATCGCCAATACATCCCGAAATCCTGCGTCTTCGGCGATTTTGCTCCTCACCGTACTGGTTAAGTACGGCTGCGTCGTAAAATCACCTGCCAGACTTGTCTTTCGGGCGCCTGGGCGATTTTACCTGAATTTGAAGTGCAAGATTCAGGTCATAATCAATTGAGCAGTAATTTTTTCTCCATCCGGAAATATTTATCTTCAACTTTATTTATTACATATTTTAATTCTTCTATCCCAAATGGTTTATGCAGGAAGGCAAAGGGTGATATCCCTTTAAAGGATATTTCATTACTGCCTGATCCTGACATTATAATTACAGGTTTATTTAAATGAATATTTTTTAAATAATTTTTAGATTCCTTTGCATTGCCGCCCTGTAGAAAGAGGTCAAGTAATACAAAGTGAAAATCAGATTTTTTTATTTTTTTTATAGCTTCAGATTTACTGGTAGCTGTTGAAACCTTAAAACCAAGATGATGTAAAATATCTTTTAATATATTTATCAAGTATTTTTCATCTTCAATGACAAGAACTTTTAGCATATAAATTTATCCTTTTTAAATTTACAGCAAAGATAGACTATTTATATATGCAAATATAATACCAAAAATAAAAACATATAAATACAAGGGATTTATTTTTTAAGATAAATATTTTATGGAATGGATTCCATATTTTAAGGAAAGGACGAACCACTATTCAATATGATATCTTTTAATTTTATTGAATAATGTCTTGTAGTCAACATTCAGCATCGTAGCGGTTTTGCGTTTATTCCAATGTGTTTCATTTAACTTTGCGAGGATCAAATTTTTTTCAATAGCTTCAGTATGTGCACGTGAGATTTCTTTTAACGAAGACGGTTTTTGCTGGAGTTTAGGGATCTTATGGCTCTGTGAAACAATTTCTATAGGAATGTGTCTTATATCTATTGATTCTTCTGCAAGAAGAACAGCTCTTTTTATTACATTTTTTAATTCCCGGACATTCCCATACCATGAATAATTCAAGAAAATTTCATGCGCTTTAGGAGTAAAATCTTTTATTTCTTTATGGAATTCAAGATTAAATTCATCTAAAAAATGTTTCATTAAAAGAGGAATATCTTCTTTCCTTTCCCGTAAAGGAGGGATATGCAGGGAAAATTCGTTAAGTCTGAAAAATAAATCCTCTCTGAATTTTCCTTCAGCGATGCTTTTTTTTAAATCAACATTTGTTGCTGTAATGAACCTGGCATCGATTTTTATACGTTTTCTTCCACCTATACGCTCTATTTCTCTTTCCTGGAGCAATCTTAAAAGTTTAATTTGGATATTATGAGACAAATTCCCAATTTCATCCAGAAAAATTGTTCCTCCCTGAGCTAATTCTATTTTCCCGATGTTGAGTTTATCCGCACCGGTAAAAGAACCTTTCTCAAAACCAAAAATTTCACTTTCTACAAGTGTTTCCGGCAGTGTAGAACAATCGATCGGTACATAAGAACGTGTGGAACGGTTACTTTCAAAATGAATAACCCTTGCTACCAGTTCTTTACCTGTACCGCTTTCACCTGTAATTAATATTTGTCATTATCAAGCAATAAAAAAATAACAGTATAAGGGTTTATTATTTTAATTTTATTTATTGTTTCCTGAAAGTTTTTTGCAGGAAGTCCCAGGTCTAAAAAAATTAAATCAGGGTTCAGCCCGGGGATCTTTTCTATACCGTCTTCGATGCATGTGGCAGTTTCAATTGTTGAAATATAATCTTTCATGGTTTTATTTAAAAAATTTTCTGTTTCCAGGTTTTTGTCAATCACAAGAATTCTAAGACATTCTTTCATAATATTTCCTTTTCCCAATGCCTGTCTCGGGGGTATTTCATTGAAAATATTTAAAGATTACCTGATTTTAATGAATTAAATAAATAAAAGTTCAAATATTTAATCATCACTTAAATAAACCGTTAAAAAAAAGAACAACTCCCTCTTATTGTATTGCCACAAAATATCTTTTGTCTCTTAAAAAATATTGAATTATAAAAATATTAATACAAATGAAAAGTATTGTCAAGCGAAGTATTAATTAATTTCTCATTTTGTGGAAATATTTCCATATTTTTCGGTCAAAAATTTATAATTTTAAAATTATTTATTAAAATTTCCTTATGATTTTTATAATAAATTTTTTTTAAGATTTTTGGCATACTAAATGCATATTAAAAAATGCACGTGAAAATACTAAAATTAATGGAGGTAATTATGAAAACAGCTCAGCAGGATTTTATTTTTAATAGAACTAAACTTACAATAAATCATCACAAAAAAATTATGAAAAGAACTGAAGAATTGGATGACAGCGTAACAAAGCTTATTTCTAAATGGAGTAATATCCATATATCTTCTTTAGAGGATAATAGAAGGTTAAGTAATGAGATAAAAGATTTAGTAAAAAAAATAGTTGTCGGCAGAAACATAATTGAATCCAAGAATATTTAGTTATTATATGTATGTTAATAAAAGGTGAAATTTTTCAATGATAAATAAAAAAAACAGCAATTTATTTTTTATTTTTATTGTGATTATAATTTTTTTATTTGTTTTTATTTCTATATTATCGGCGGATAATATATTGATTAAAACATTTGAGCAGGCAGAAGCATTTCAAAAGAAAAATGATTTTTTAAATGCAAATAAAATTTATTTGCAAATTTTTAATCAGGATGGAATTGATCCTGTGAAAAAGAGTGAAATTGCATTTAAAATAGCTGAAAATTACACAAAATTAGGCGATGTTATTAATAATAGAAGATATTTAATTTTAGCGATAAAATTTGAATCCAAAGATATTAAATCCCGCGCTTATTACAAGCTTGCCGAAAGTTTTTTTTATGATAAAAAAAATTTAAAAAAATCATTGCGTATTTATGAATTTGCATTAAAAAATTTTTATTTAAAAGAAGAAGATGAAAAAACAAATTTTAATCTTGGAATTTTATTTCAGGATCTGGATACGGGAGAACATGCCTACAGACATTGGAAAAAATTTTTAGTATCATTTCCTGAATCAAAATATATTTTTCAAGTTAAACTATATCTCGGGAAAATAGCTAACAGAGAAAAAAGATTTATGGAATCGGCTAAATATCTTAATGAAATAATCAGTTCCCCCCTCATTAAATCAGACTCTGCCCCTTCGGTTTTTTATGCCGAGGTCTTTTTGGAATTAGCTTATTCACTTAATAATCAGAAAAAATATAAGGAAGCAGTTGCAGTTTTAGAAAATTATATGGAAATGTTTCCCGATAATTTTTTTATTCCAAAAATATTTATGGCAATCGGAGAAATATATGAAAAAACTGATAAGTCTAAAGCACGTCAATACTATCAGAAAATAGTTGAAATATTTTCTGACAGCAGTGATGCTCCGAATGCTTTGCTTAAAATGGCTAAAATCGATTATGACAACGGTGAATATAATTTATCTTCAGAAAATTTAGTTAAACTCATTAATGATTATAATCAGGGTTCAATAGTTAAAGATGCAATGTATTTTCTAATAGAAGTTTTTTTTTATTTTGCCAAAGATATAAAAGTGCAGGATATAAAACTTATGGCAGGAGATTATTATTATGTTAACAAAGCTTTTACCAAAGCTTTAAAAGAATATATTTCATTTTTAAATAGTAATCCTAAATGTCAAAAACGCGATGAGATTTTATTTAAGGCAGGTCTTTGTTTTATAGAATTAAATAATTATTCGAAAGCCTGGGGGTTTCTTGAGGAAATTCAGGAAAATTATCCTCAAAGCATTTTTATACCGGAATCTATTTTAATCATGGCAGAATATTTATTCAAAAATAATAATTTTATTGAAGCAGGAGATATGTTCTCTAAATATTGTACCCAATTTCCTTTTTCCGATAAAGCAAAAGAGATTAAATTAAAAACAGCATATTGTTATTATCAAGCAGGTTTTACCCGTGAAGCAGTGAATATTTATCAGGAATTATTAAAAGAGGATCCTGAATCGCAGGAAGCCGCAAAGGGAATTGCAGATATATATTTTGAAGAAGAGAAATACAGACTTGCAAATGAAGTATATAATAAAATACTTCTTAAAAAAATACCATCTGAAACAGAAGCCAATATAACGCTTAAAACAGCGGAGTGTCTCTTGAAATTAGGAAATTATAAAAAAGCAATTGATATATGTAATTCTTATTTGCAAAAAAATAAAAATAATTCCATATTTAAGCTTAAGCTTGGAAATATTTATAAAACACTTGGACAATATGATACTGCTCTTTCATATTATGAAAATTACGCGGTTTCCACACCTATTGATTCAACTAATGCAGTGAACTTCATCGGTTATGCGGATTCTTTATATTACCAAAAAAGATTTAGCGTTGCGTTACAACTATATGATACTCTTGCAAATTTCAATATGTATAAAAAATTTTTCATCAGAGTTCTGGGGAAAAACAGCTGTTATGGTAAAAAAATGAAGAACCCGTGAAGAGTTAAATGAAAAGGCAGGTGCAAATGGAAAATCAAAGCATGAATTTTTCTTTTATACAAACAACCGGAACTTCCGCAAAAAAAAAGACAAAAATACAAAACAATCATGAAAATTTAAGTGAAATAATTTTAAATATGACACATGAAATCCGTAATCCTTTAAGTGCAATTCAACTATTTGCTTCTCTTCAATATGAAGAACTAAATTCCAAAAAGCAGGACACCTCTTTTGTAATGGATATAATGGCAGGAGTTAATAAAATAAATAATGTAATTACCAATTTATTATATTATGCATGTCTGCCTGAACCTAAATTTGAGAGAATAAAATTAAAGGAAGTAATAGATGAGACATTGCTGTTTACAAGCTTCGCGTTAAAATTAAGTAATATTAATATTTCCATTACGGATAATGAGGATGATTTATGGATTAGAGGCGACAGAGAGCAGATTAAGCAGTGTTTTATGAATTTAATACTTAATTCTCTTAAAAATCTTCCTGACGGCGGTAAGATAAAAATAAATTCGAAAGCTAAAAGTTTAAATGAAAAAAAAACATGGATTTGTGTTGAATTTTCTGATTCGAGGAGTACAAAAAATAAAAACAGTACAGCAGATACGGGGCTGCCTATTACTCAAAAAATAATATCAAAACATAACGGAAAAATAAAAATAACAGAATCCTCAAATTTTAAATTTAATATTTATTTACCTTCAGAAGTTTTGGAAAAGGAAGATGAAAAAGGAGAAAAAATATGTTTACACGACAAGCACTAATAGTTGATGATGAACCTCTTATG
>JACQWU010000219.1 GCA_016209155.1 Candidatus Desantisiibacteriota bacterium
GCAACATCTTTTAGAGAAATATTATCAACAACATTTGCGATAGCATTCCTGACATCAAGCATCACACTATATAACCCGCATGATAATTCATCAGGACAATTAACATATGCAGTCTTGCTCACACAGCCAAGCGGCGCCAGGGGACCTTCAATTATTCTTATAATTTCTCCGATACTAATATTTTCCGGCGGCCTCGCCAGCGAATACCCCCCTCCCACTCCGCGCTTACTTATCAACATTTCCGCTCTCCTTAAATTAAGCAAAATTTGTTCTAAATATTTCTGAGGGATAGTCTCCTTTTTTGCAATCTCATTGATTAATGTTACTTTTTTACCTTTCTCATAATTAATAGCCAGCTTAATTAAAGCCTTTAAAGCATACTCCCCTTTTTTAGATATTTTCATTTTTTAATTCTCCATATTCTATATCAACAATACACATTTTAACACACAACCCCCCAATGTCAAGGAAAAAAAACTTATACTAAATCTTATATAGGGCAAGACTTCAGCCTTACTTTTTTATTTTCTTCTATTTGCTTTTGCAGGGTACAGATTTCTGACGAATTGCTTTACACGTGTGGTGGAAAAAAGTCTTAAAAAAGCGGTATAGAACAATTTACTGAATATAATAAATAATATAAAGTTAAATAGGCTAAATTATTTAATGTAAATAATTTATAAAAAAAGGAGATGCTGTTATGGAAAAGATTAGAATAATCTTAATTTTGATTGCATTTGTAATTGCTGTAGGTAGTGTATCTTATGTTAAAAATGCTCATGCTGAGACTGCAAAAATGGAAATGGGTAAATCTGAATTTAATGTTAAATTACGAATGAGTATGAGAAAACTTTGGGAGGAACACATCGTTTATACAAGAAACTATATCATTAGCGCGTTAGCTGATCTTAAAGATAGTAATGCCGTAGCAGAGAGATTGCTTAAGAATCAGGATGATATAGGAGATGCTATAAAACAGTATTATGGAAAAGACGCAGGAAATCAATTGGCTGTTCTTTTACGCAGTCATATCTTAATTGCCACTGAAGTTGTAAAAGCAGCTAAAGACGGTGACAGCAAACAATTGGATAAGGCTAATAAAAGATGGTATACAAACGCGGATGAAATTACCACATTCCTTGGCAATGCGAATTCATTTTGGAAAAATAAGGATATAAGAGATATGTTGTATAAACATTTAGAACTGACAACAGGCGAAGTAGTTTCCAGAATTAAAAATGATTGGAAAGCTGACATTAATTATTATGATAAAGGGCATTCTCATATGCTTATGTTTGCGGATGCACTTACAGAAGGAATTGAGAAACAATTTCCTGACAAATTTAAAAAATAGGAATATATTCATAGTTCTAAAAAACCTTCACCGCTAAAACTAATCTTACCCGCATATAATGATAATCCTGGGTTTAGGGATTATCAGCCATCAATTGATGATTATATGTGTGATCCGGAATATGTAAATTAAAAAACAAAGAATAAACAACAGGAGTAGTGTCCAAAAATCTCATTTTTAAATCATTTTATCGGACAAACAGATAGTAAGCAAGAAATTATTATGAGTTTTTATTCCCTGTCATAAAATTCATAGATAAAAAATCGAAAATTTCTTGACAACCCTATTTTTATGTATTAAATTATAACATTCAATTTCGATTTGACTATTGTTCTAAAAGCTGGATTCCGCATCAAGTGCGGAATGACACCTTTTTGGACAGCCCCTATTAATGGCACTTCCAGATAAATTAGAAATAATAAAATATATGAAACTAGAAAATTTGGGATTTGACAAATGGTTTTTTGACCAAAAAATAGACTTGCGAAATCCGGATTTTAACATTGCCAGAATAACCGCAGTTGATCGTAATAGTTATTTAATAAGAAATGAAAAAAATGAAGTTTTCGCTGAACTTTCAGGCCGGTTCACTTTTCATGCGGAATCAAATACAGATTTTCCTTGTGTAGGAGATTGGATTTTAGCGCAATATTACGATTCGGATTCTTTTGCGATTATTCATGAAATATTTCCAAGAAAATCATTTTTAAGAAGAAAAACAGCCGGTAATAAAATTGATTACCAGATGATCGCCACAAACATTGATTTTGCGTTTATTGTTCAATCGTGTGATTCTAATTTCAATTTGCGCAGACTTGAGCGGTATCTCGTAATGGTTAATGAAGGCAATATTAAACCGATATTCCTTTTAACCAAAGCTGATCTTGTCAGTCTTGAAAAATTAAATAATATGATCTTAGAGGTTAGAAAATCAAATATTGATTGTAAAATAATAGCGATGAGCAATAACACTGTTCATGGGTTGGATCAAGTTCATCAAGTGATAGAACCAGAAAAAACCTATTGTTTGCTTGGATCATCAGGAGTTGGGAAAACCACTCTATTAAATAAACTGATCGGTCATGACCTTTTTAAAACCAGCACCGTTCGTGATAAAGATAGTAAAGGCAGGCATACAACTGCGCGACGGCAATTGATTATTCTTAAAAATGGTGCGATGATGATTGACACACCGGGAATGAGAGAATTAGGTACTTTTAATGCCGGCAAAGGCATAGATGAGAGCTTTTCAGAAATTCAAGGATTGGTCGGAAATTGCCGATTCACTGATTGTACTCACACTCAGGAAGCCGGTTGTGCTATTTTAGCAGCGGCTAAAAATGGAGAGTTAAGTGAAGAAAGATATAAAAGCTATTTAAAATTAATTAAGGAATCGGAATATAATAATATGTCATATATTGAAAAACGCAAAAAAGACCGTAAATTTGGTAAGTTCATTAAATCCGCAATGAAACAAATTAAAAAAAATAACCACTATTAACTATATTTGAATTTTTAAATTTACTTGACAATCATATAAATATTAGTTAATATTTTATCGTAAATTTATTTCAAAAAGCAGCTCATTTAGGCATTGGATGTATATTATCAACATCAGGTTTATTTCATATTGATTCTACTCTAAATAACCACAAGGAATTAAAACCATCCCCCTACTTAAGAGCCTATCCAGATATCAGATTTTTAATGCATACGGCTGCATTAAAAATCTGATACACGGAGAAATCATTAACTATTAAACAGATAAAATAGGTACAAAAACATGAAAAATCTAAAATTAATTTATATTTTTTTTATCTCTTTACTCTTTTTGTCATTATTTTCAGGTTGTAGTAAACGCAATAAAGAATCTATCTTTAATCATGATACAGGGAAGCATTTAAAAAATTGGATTTCGGAACATAAGTATTCTTATTTAAAAGATAAAGATAGTTGTGACGAATGCCATGAAAACAACTCAAGCGGCGGAATTTCAAAATTAGGCTGTTTTTCTAAAAGCTTTAACGGAGCAATATGTCATCCGGACGGTACTTTTGGACATCCATCTGACTGGAAAAATCCACTAATACACGGTGCTTCTGCTAAATCAGCACCGGGTTTCAAAAATTGCAAAGAATGTCATGGAAATGATTTTTCCGGTGGAATTACTAATACTTCATGTTTTACCTGCCATGGTGTTAATGCACCTCATCCCAAAAAAAACTGGAATGGAGATATCTTAACTCACACAAATACAGATGCAGCTAATTCATCTATTTGCTTTGATTGTCATGCTAATGGTAATAACTCAGATCGCAAACCTGATTCAACAGCTTCAAAGGATACCTTACCGGGATGTTTTAATAATACGCTTTGTCATGCGATTATTGGACATTTTGCCGGCTGGGAATCAGGTAATAATCATGGAGTTACCGCAGAGAAAGACTTTTCAGTATGTAAAAATTGTCATGGAGCGGATTTCAAAGGTGGAATTTCAACCATCAGCTGTTATTCATGCCATACCGGACCCGGAGTTACTCATCCCGATACCGGATGGATTATTCCAAATCATAAAATAAATGCACTTACAGATATTATTCTGTGCAAAAAATGCCATGGAGATGATTACCTCGGCGGCAGTTCACAAATCGCCTGTAATATATGTCATATGGAAAATGAAACTAAAGTGCATATCTTAAACTGGTATCCCGATGTGCAACTTAATCATCGCTCCTATGCTAAAAATAACGGAACATTAATATGTACGAATGTAAATTGCCATGGAATTGAGCTTACGGGAGTTAACGGAAGCGGCCCTTCCTGCTCAACATGTCATACATGGCCTTTTGTCAGCGTGCATCCTTCTGATTGGAATTTAGGCACCAATCATGGAGTTACCGCAGAGAAAGACTTTTCAGTATGTAAAAATTGTCATGGTTCTAATTTATCAGGTATTACAGGAAGCGGTATCTCATGTTCAACCTGTCATCCATGGCCGTTTACACTTTCTAACTGCAATACATGTCATAATTCACCGCCATCCGGTTATACATATCCCGACATAGCTGGAAGTCACACAATCCACACAGCTCTTGTTAATATAAATTGTACATCCTGCCATACAAATTCAGGATCTGGAACAATTAATCATATTAATAATATTATAAATGTTATTTTCAATAATACTTTTAATGCAAAATCAGGGATTTCATCCTACAGCAGTCAGAATAAAACATGTTCAAAAATCAGTTGTCATGGCGGAACTATAACTCCTAATTGGATAAGCGGTAATATCGATGTAAATACACAATGCAGCTCATGTCATAAATCCGGCACAGGAGAATATAATGGATATTCTTCCGGCAGGCATAGCTTACATACCGGTTTTGCATCCTGTACCGAATGTCACGATATTAATAAATTACCTGCCAGTCATTTTACAAACCTTAATACCAGTGCAATGACCGGTGCAAACTTAACAATAATAAGTGCTGCTAATTATACTGGTGGAAGATGTACAATTACATGTCATGGAAAAAATCACAATAATAACAGATGGTAAAAGGAGATTGATGATTATAAAAGGGCTATGATCTTAGCCATAGCCCTTTTTCAATTATTCATATGGCGGGTTTAGTTATCTTTACCTTCCAACTCCACTTCACGCCAGAAGTTCTTATCACCCATACGGGCTTTTGCCTTGACAATAGTTCCTGCGTTTACAAGTTTATAGAACTGCGCCCGGGAGAGGTCGGTGTTGTCTTCTGCTTGAAAGTCTGAGCCTTCGCCCCCAGCTGCTTCCATGAAAGAGGATGTGTCGACAACTTTATTTTATTTCTCCTTTGACCATCGCCTCTGCTTGACGCGAGGGTATTGTTATTGCCTCAGGATACCATTTGGGATTGTAACCTGTGTTAAGAATATATAAATGGACGTAAAATATATATACGTCCATTTATATATTCTTAACAGTTATTCCTTAAATTTCTTTCTCATAAATCCCAATCCCGTAATCGCTGCCCCAAAAAGTATAAATGTTGATGGTTCAGGAACTGTTGGATTGTTTTCTTCAGGATGATTTTCATAACCCCTGAGTGGTCTTTGCGCCCACTCAGTTCCGTTTCCGGCATATGTCCACGAAAAATCATTACCATTTAATATATAATATGAATTATATATCTGGTGAGTTACAGGCAGATTAACAAGTGATGCATTTGTTATGCCATACATACCATAAATCAAATTATTAAAACCATTTTCAAATCCGGAAACTGAATCAGAACCTGCACAATCATCAACAAATAGCACTCCTCCGGCATCAAGATAACACTTCAGTCTTGCCTGTCCATCAGATCCTATTATAAAATCATTGTGCCCTACCATAATAAGAAGATCATAAACGGAAAGATCTGCTGTAGCCAGATCAGCTCCAGCCGGAAGGTCATTAATAGTGACATTAGCCAAAGGCAGTTGAGCATTAATTTTAGTTTTTATGTTGTATAAATCCGTAGGATAATCTGTATTCCAATCTCCACCACCACCGTAATTCAGCTGGGCAATTGAAATGTTGTTTCTCCCCCCCGCAAAAACAGCTAAATTAACAGCTATTTCAAATGAATTTGTATTAGTAATGTCTGACGCATAATTTTCCCATCCGCAGGAATAATCATTATCACTGTAAATCATTGATGCATTGGCAGTAACCACCATTCCGAAAAAAATAACACTAACTAATAAACCTTTAACAATACTTAATAAATTTCTTAAAATCATCATTACACCTCCCCTCTTTTTTATTTTTCATTCAAAACACATAATTATTATATTTTTTTTATATGAAAAGTCAGGATTTATTTACATTATTTTTTCACATTTAACATTTAATCTTTTAATAATGTAATTTTTATTATTATATGTAAAGGCGAAAATAGTGTATAATTTAGAATGAGAATCATGTATTTCACCAGCAGAGATAGCGAAAAAGCCGGATAATTATAGTTAAATCAATAAATAAGGAAATGAATGAAATCTTTTAATTTTTACGACCACGATTCAGATATTGGCGTTTCTATAGAAGCGGATACAATCGAAGAATTATTTGTATCATCCGCCGAAGCCTTATTTTCTTTGATTACAGGAAAAAATATTACAGGGAAAAGCATTTCATTTAAAATAAATTTAACCGGAGATTCAGTTGAGGAACTGTTGAAATAATTTTTGATTTGTAAATCAAAAATGTAAAAATTGACTTATTCCTTATAAGTGTGGTAAATTTTGTTTGAATGGTTTTTGTTTAATGGGTGGATTCAATAGAAATCTCAACAGAAATCTGAGTATATGGTGTGTATAAAAAGGTTCATAACTAAAATGAATAAAAAACAAAAATTATCATTGATATTAGTTTTAATCTTCTTTTTCCGTTCCTCCCTTTTTGCAGAGGATGTAATTTTTGATAAATCTGCTCTTAAAAAAGAAATTGATGAGATTAACCTGGCAATAAAAATAAAAGGTGCAAAATGGACAGCGGGAGAGACATCTATTTCAAAATTACCGCCTGAAGAAAGAAAAAAATATGTCGGTGCGATAAAATCTCCATTTATAAATACTTTAAATATTGCGCCTCTTAAAGCTTATCAGGCAACTGCATTACCGGCAAGTTTAGATTGGAGAAATAATGGAGGAAATTTTGTAACATCAGTAAAACAACAGGGTGGATGCGGCAGCTGTTGGGCATTTGCGGCAACTGCGGGACTTGAGTCAGCTGTTCTTAGAACGAATAACACGCCTAATATTGATTTAGATTTATCAGAACAGGTTCTTTTGTCCTGCGGCAGTATTAATGATCCCTGTGGAGGCGGACAAATCTGGGCGGCTTCAAATTTTTTTGAAAACAACGGATTGCCTCCTGAAACATATTATCCTTATATTGCTGATAAAGGAAACTGTAATAATGCTTCTTTAAACTGGCAGGACGAGGCATATAAACTTACAAGCTGTTTAATTGTATCAAGCCATACAACCCCTTCAATAGATACATTAAAAAATGCTCTTTTTTCCTACGGCCCATTAACAGTATTAATGTCAGTTTATTCGGATTTCAATTCTTATCTTGGAGGTATTTATTCATATACTTCAGGTTCGTACGTAGGCGGCCATGCTGTATTAATTGTTGGTTACAATGATACTGAACAATGTTTTACTGTAAAAAACAGCTGGGATGAATATTGGGGTGAATCCGGATTTTTCAGAATTGCATATAGTGAGGTTAATAGTGTAGTTGGTTTAGCTAATGAGACCTATGCCTTTGAAAAAACATCGAGTCCGCATATAACAATAACAGCAACAACCGGAGCAGGCGGAAGTATTAATCCGGCCGGAACTATAACTCTTAAACGCGGAGAGAATAAAACATATTCAATATTGCCCGACAATGATTATCATGTGCACGATGTTAAAGTGGATTCTCAATCTATTGGAGCTGTAACTTCATACACATTTACCGATGTATCGGTTAGTCATACAATACACGCTGTTTTTGCCATGAATCCAAATACTATAACAGCATCCGCCGGTCCAAACGGCTCTATCAACCCGTCAGGGAATGTGTCTGTAAATGAGGGCTCGGATCAAACATTTACAATATCACCTGACGACGGGTATTCTATATCTGATGTTAAAGTGGATTCTCAATCTATTGGAGCTGTTATCTCTTACACATTTACGAATGTAACATCAAATCATACAATAGAGGCTTTTTTTAATATTACTCCAAATACCATAACAGCAGCCGCAGGCTCAAACGGCTCTATCAGTCCATCCGGAAATGTAATAGTAAATAGAGGAGAGAATAAAACATTTTCAATATTGCCGGACAATAATTATCACGTGAAAGATGTTAAAGTGGATTCTATTTCTATTGGAGCTGTAACTTCATACACATTTACTGATGTAATATCCACTCATACAATAGATGTTACTTTTGCTATTAATACATATAACATAGCAGTTACCGCAGGACCAAACGGCTCTGTTTTTCCATCGGTTAATATTAATCCGAGTTATGGAGCTGACCAGTCATTTTTAATATTACCGGATGATGGATATCATGTGGATAATGTAAAAATAGATTCTGTATCAATCGGCTCTGTAACTTCATATAAATTTACCAATATAACAACTAATCATACGATAGATGTTTTATTTAAAGCAAATAAACCTTTTGCGAATTTTTCAGCAGATACAACCGTAATATATATTCCTTATATTGTACATTTTTATGATATATCTACAGGGATTGTCAATGCATGGGCATGGAATTTTGGTGATAAAAAAATTTCAAATGAAAAAAATCCTGTACATACATATAATTCCTCCGGCATATTTTCAGTGAGTCTTTCAATAAGCGGTCAGGGAGGATATAATAGTACCAAACGGACTGATTATATTCACGCTCTTAATCCTGTTAAGGTATTTCCTTATTCCACAACTTTAATTGCTGGCAGGTTCCTGCAGCTCACAGCTTCAGGCGGAATGGAGCCCTACACCTGGAGCGTAAACGACACAACGATTTCACGCATAGATAAAACAGGTCTTCTTACGCCTGTTTTAGATACAAAAGCCGGGGCTGACAGGATTTGCCGTGTTACTGTAAAAGATAAATATAATTATCTATCATCAACAGGCGATATAACCATTCCATATGATTATGACAGGGATAAACTTCCGGACACATGGGAAGTGCTTAATAACTTAAATCCGCAGGATTCAACCGAAATCAATGGCTGTAATGGTGATCCTGATGCTGACGGGATAAATAACTCACTGGAACTTTTTTACGGCTTGAATCCATATTTATCTGACAAACCCGGGATACCTGTTTTAGCAGGTCCGGATGAAAGCGCAGAAATTAAAAAATACTTACCTCTTCTTTCTGTTAAAAATTCAACAAGTCCGGATAATTTTACTTTGCTGTATGATTTTAGAATTTATTCGGACAGTTTTTGCACCATGCTATATGATTCCGGATATAATATACCGGAAGGAACACTGCAAACGGAGTGGAATGTGACAAAAGCGCTTAAAGAAAATAAATTCTATTACTGGCACGCGCATGCAAAAAATCAGTTTACCGGCGGCGACTGGTCTTCCACATTCTGTTTTTGGGTAAATGTTAATGAAGAACCTCCGGCAGCACCAATCCCTGACTATCCGGGGAATATGAGCATCATTGATACTGCAAACATTACTTTATTTGTTAAAAATTCATACGATTTTGACATTGATTCCAAAAAATTTTACGATTTTAAAATTGCAAAAGATTTATGGTTTTTTAATATTTTTGACTCCGCATCAAATATAGCTGAAAATCCCGGCGGTGTGACTTCATGGCAGGTTAAGGGAAATCCGGAAGAAGATAAATACTATTATTGGAAAGCGAAATGCCGTGATGAACATGGACTTGAAAGTTTATGGTCAACTGTTTCCATATTTTTTGTTAATAATCAAAATTATGTCCCGCCCGTTCCGGAACCATTATTTCCTTTAAATAATTCAGAAATAAACAGAGACAGTTTTTCGCTTATTACATCAAAACCATATGATCCGTTCAAAAGGCAGATTGGTCTTGTTTTCGAATATGATACAGGCCTGCCTATAAATAATCTTTCACCGGGATACTCTCAATCAGGAATAATATACGATACTATTTGCAATGTGGGAATATTTTCTGATAATGAAACAATTTACTGGCGGGTATGTTCTCTTATTGGTGAATCAAAAAGCAATTGGAGTTCTGCTCAAAAAGTATTTATTAATACTGCTGATGATCCGCCTTCAGTGCCTTTATTGAAATATCCGGTAAACAATGAAACCATAACAACTCCAAATCCGGTATTTACGGTCTTTCCTCCTTTTGATCCTGATGATTTAAACATCAGTATTAATTATGAGGTATGCGATATGGCAAATAATATTATCGCACAAAGTGAAAATGAAGGTATTTCCTGGAGGATTGATAGCAATTTGATTCCTTCAAGCAAATATAAATGGCGTGCGCAATCAAAAGATCCTCATGGAATAGTAAGTGCATGGTCGGATTATGAAATTTTTACATTTGCAAATGTTCCTGCTCAAAATAATGCGGCTGATTCTAAAAAGAAAAATCCCTGTCTTATTACTAATATTTTCCCCTGCAATTCTAAAATTCCGGCAAAATTATTGAAAATTAGAGATAAGATTTTGATGAGGAATATTTTTGGCAGGGGTATTATTAAATATTATTATAACTATTCAGGTATTTAAGCTGAAGGATATTAGTCATCACACCTGATAGCCTTAAACCTTCGGTCTAAACACCAGATATAACGTAAGTACAAAACCTTATTAATATTTTAAATTTCAATGCAATTCCTGAAAAAAAATGGTTGGGGAAATGCAGCTACCCAACCATTTTTAACATATAATTAATTATTAATGAGAATCTATACTAAAATCCTATTGTTTTTGTCATACTGTTATTTGTTTCATTTAATTCCCTTATTACATTAGCATTATCAACAGTCGAAATAATTGTATGACTGCCTGCTTATAGATTCCCGGGCTGTAGAGTTGTAACACCGCCGACAGTACGGAATGATTGATCGGCAAGTGAACCTAAATTATATGTCCACTTTAGCTTTCCATCTACCCAGATTTTTAATTATCCAACTCCTGCAGGTACTACACTGGTCCCGATACCATTAAGCAAAATCTTATTGACATGATAATTTTTTCATGATTAAATTAAGTTATTGCGGGTGTGTTTTTACCAAATTTATGTGAAGGGGAATGTTATGAAAATAAAAAAAATGTTTTTCTCTGCATGTATTATTTCTATGTTTATATTTATAAGTATATTCGTTAATTTGTGTTACGCGGGCAGTGATTATATATTACTATATAGTACACCGGGGTATGATACAAGAGAAACAAAAAGAGTATTGGTCAGGGCATATACTGATCCTGTCAGTTTTGTCATTGATGAAGCTAATTCAAGCTGGAAGCTTTATGATGTAAATAGTAATAGTTTTGTTATGTCAGGACAGATTAAAAGTCTTGGAAGAACTTTTGGTGTAGACTTATGGGAAGTTGACTTCTCCTCTTTGCGCGCTCCGGGCCGTTATCAAATTAAAGTATATTTGGAAAGTGCTCCGCTTTCAAATACTGTTTTACTCACAACAGAAAGTTTTGATGTTAAAGATAATATTTTCTTTGATAAAAATTTTAGAAACTTAACATATCTTAACGCTGAAGAGCGAGCTGCCTCTGCTTATTATGGTTATGGATTTTATGATTGTAACAGTCGTATGGGCGAAGCCAATTCACACGGGATGTTTCTTGCCGGCCTCGTGAATGCATATGTCTTAAAAGAAAATGTTTTAACAATAAATGAAAAAACCCGGTTAATTAATGCAATTAATAAATCTGTTGATTATTTATTATCATTATATCTGTCAACAGGTGAACTCAGGCATGAATACCCGACAAGACCCGGGCAGGATGCCGGACCCGGGATATGGCATACATACGAAGGGCTGTATGGCCTTGTAACTTTCATGAATCATTTTCACTATATTGATCCCGTGCGTTCCAATAGTATTCACGACAAAATCCCTCAAATAATACAATATTTAGATACAAACGGCGGCTGGCCAAGACCGCTTAAAATTGTCGTGTATTATTATCTCTATAACTTTAATAATGCGGATACTCAATATAAAGATCTGGCGATATCTTTTTTAAATGCTCAAATGGCTGTTTTTAATATGTCAACTGTAAACAGAGGCTGGCCGTTCCCTATTTTCCAGGGGCTTTATTTGCTTGCGAATGCTTTCCCTGATAATCCCGCTTATGATACCAGCTGGATACCAAACGCAAACAGGATAGTTAATAACTATTGCAAATATCTTCTGGATAATAACGGTTTCCATGTTTTTCCTCAAGGGAGCACAAACGTTGATTGGAATGACATGGTATCAATTCCAAAAGCATGGTCACAGGATCCTTATCCTCATAATTTCTATGCTAACGGCCCTTATGGCGCCAGGGTTCAGGATGCAGTTTACCTTGCGGCATTAACAGGTAAACACAAAATATTAAAACCTCTTATGTCAGGCAGTCTTGGATGGGTAAAAGGTTTGAACCTTGGGATTCCATCTCAATATGTTTCCGGAGTAACGCCGGCAGAACCGATTGCCTGCGCATCATTTATAATCAACACAGATAAATACTCAAAACCATGGACCTATTGGGAATGGGGACCTCCAACAAGCAATGTGCAATCAATCGTTAATGGTTTTTATATAGTTAACGGTGCCCTGGTTTATAATAATTATGATTGGCAAACAGGGGAGACATTTATTTTAACAGATGGAACTTATATTCAGGGATCTAGTGTATATGAAAATTATTTGCAAACATTTAGTTCAACATTAATATCAATAGAAATAAGTCCTGAAAGCGCTTCAATAGTAAAAGGCGGAACACAGCAATTTAAAGCGATTGGGACATATCTGGATAGTTCTTTGGGTGACTTAACTTCTTCTGTTACATGGTCAAGCAGTAATAATGAAGCTGCAACAATTAATTCAAATGGTCTTGCGCAATCAATTGAACTGGGGAATACAAATATTACAGCAAACCTTAACAATATAACAAGCAATATTGCCTCTCTTTCAATTTACAGGAATAATCATGCGCCTGTATTCCAGCCATCAATCGGAAATAGAGATATTAATGAAAATCAATTACTTACTATATATATAAATGGAGTTGATCCTGACGGAGATCCGGTAAGTTATTCAGCAGCAGGATTGCCATCCGGAGCTAATTTTGATTCAACAGCAGGAATTTTCACCTGGACCCCGGCTTACAGCCAATCGGGTACATATAATGTAGCATTTACAGTTTCAGATGGTTATTTAGCAAATTCGGAGCTAATTACAATAACAGTTCAAGATGTATCAAAACCTGATCTTATAATGACAGCTCTTTCTACGACTTCAACCAAAGTTGCGCCGGGAAGTACTTTAATAGTTTCCAATACAGTTAAAAATCAGGGAGTCATAGCTTCAAGTAAATTCACAATTGGTTTTCATCTTTCACAAGACACGATTTATGGTGGAAGTGATGATGTGGTATTTGCGACTGTGCGTTCTGTTGCATCTTTGGGTGTTGGGGCATCAAGTGCATCCTCAACAACTTTAACTATCCCTGCCAATACACCTTTAGGAAATTATTATATTTGTGCCTTTGCTGATAAAGATGAAGTTATTACTGAAATTAGTGAACAAAATAACACAATTAGTACATTAATTCCTATTGAAGTCACAGAAGCGGATCTTATAATGACTGCTGTAAATGGTCCTGGAACAGGTATTACAGGAACATCAATCTCTGTATCTTCTACAGTTCGAAATCAAGGAACAGGAACTATTTCAAGTTTTACTATTGGAATTTATCTGTCATCTGATGTAACTATTACAACATCAGATACCCGGATAGGGACACGAACTGTTTCAAGCTTAAATGGAGCAGGCAGTAATACCGCAACTACAACATCATTGCTCATACCTACTTCACTTACAGGCGGTACATATTATATTGGTGCTATTGCAGATTATAATAATGCAAGAAAAGAATCCGATGAAATTAACAATGCTTTAACCGGAAATACAATTGATATAACATCAGGTGTTGATGCTATTGTGACTGCTTTAAGCGGTCCATCATCCGGCGCTACAGGAACATCCATCTCTATAACTTCAACAGTTAAAAATCAGGGTATTGGAACTATGTCAGCTTCTACTTTAGGGATATACCTATCAACAGATGCCAATATCACAACATCAGATACACGACTTGGCACAGCATCTATTACAGCCCTTGCCGCAGGAGCATCAAGTACAGTGACAACATCTTTAACTATACCTTTAACTCTGTCTGCCGGACAATATTATATCGGGGCTATAGCTGATTACAATAATGCCAGAAAAGAATCAGATGAAACCAATAATGCTTTAACTGGCAATACAATTGATATAATATCCGGTGTTGATGCTATAGTAACAGATGTAAACGGCCCAGCATCGGGTATTACAGGAATATCTATCTCTGTAACTTCAACTGTTAAAAATCAGGGTATAGGAACTATGTCGGCTTCTACTTTAGGGATATATATATCAACAGATGCAGTCATCACAACATCAGATATACGACTTGGTACAGCATCTATTGCAACCCTTGCCCCAGGCGTATCAAGCACAGTTTCAAAATCTTTTGTAGTGCCTTCAACTCTGGCTGCCGGCATATATTATATCGGCGCTAAAGCTGATTACAATAATGCGATCAAAGAATCTGATGAAACTAATAATGCTTTAACCGGAAATACAATTGATTTAACTAAACCTTAACTTTTTAAGAGCATCCGGTTATATTTTTCTAGAACGACCAGCCAATCTTAAGGTTCTCGAGTGTCTGCAATTCAGTGTGACTTGCGCTCTCACGGACGTACTGCGGTCCAATTTGCACTTCAAAGGTGAAACCTCTCTTCGTTACAATTTTGTACCCTGCGAATACCCCCGCCCGTACTCCGACGTAATAATCCATGGGAGAGTCGAGTTTACCGGAGACGTGAATGTAACCGGTATCAGCGCCCAGCATCAGACCATGGGTGAACGACCCAATGAGGTAGTAACGGAATTGGTACCCTGCTTCCCATTCATCATAGTTTTTTCCCTCCTCAGATACCTGTCCCCCTCCCAAAATCGCGGCAGCACTGATTTTATCGGTAATCCTCAGCTCACCCGTTAAATGGAGGACCGGGCTAAGGAGATGAAAGGGCGATATGGTGATAGATACCTTCCGCTGCTGCACCTTTTCCCCTGCACAGACCGCGACGGAAAAGGCAATAATCATCAGGACGATAATAAATGCTCTCATCATAGGATTTCTCCCTGGTTTTTAACAGTACCCCTTAATGTTCAAAACCATTTTCAATTCATTAATATTGATCTTATTCTGCAATCTATTATTTTTCGCCAATTGCCTTGAAAAAAGTATAACAAAAAACCCCATCTGCATCTGTTGTTCTATACAAATCCTTAATACCATCATCAAAAGCTTTTTCATCAATCAAACCGGCTTCAACAGAGGGTTGACGAACACCCTTAATCATTGCTGTAAAAGTGTTTTTTGTGAAACCCTCTACAAGTAAAGGTTTGCTATAATCAATATAAACAATACGTGGAGATACCCGGATAGATTTAAATCCCGCTCCGTTTAAAAGTGGATATAGTTCTCTTCCTATATTAGCATTCCCGCCGGCTCTCTTTTGTAACTCGACCTGACAAAGAATGGCTCTGTGTGCAGCGGCGCTATCAGGATGAAAATAAGTAGATCCATGATCTCCCTCTATAACAGTGATTGTACCACCGGACTTGAGAAGGTTTTTCAGGCAGTATAGAGCCTCACCCGGACGTGCCAAATGTTCAAGAACAAAACAAACAAAAATATGATCGAATGATTCCGGTTTAAAATGCAAATTAAAAATATCCCCCTGTTGAAAGCTAACATTTGCATATCCTGCTTCCTCAATATTTTTCCTGGCTTCAGCAAGCGAGCTGTTGGATATATCAACCGAGGTGATTTTAGCATGAGGGCTGTTATGGGCCAAGGTTATGGTTTGAGCACCAACACCACAACCGGCTTCAAGAACTTTACTCCCCGCCGGATAGAATGTATCGAAATGTAATAATTCAGCAAGAGTTGACGCTTGATCCTGTAACCTAATATTTTCTTTTTGATTATATCCATGAACGTATTTCAAATTTATAACCTCCAGCTTTAATCAGTCTAATCACAATTTCAGCAAAAATGAAGCGTAGCAGCCATTTCCCTCGGTTATTTTAAATCCCCAAAGTTTTATTTGACCTAAAAACCTTCAACCTTCAGTCTATCTACCTGAATTTTCTTAAAATGTCATACTGATTGAATAAATATTGCAAAAAAATGCCAAAATGGCATTATTTAATTTGCAATAATTAATAAATACAATGTATCAATTTTTGGCATACACATTGCATATATAATAAACGTGCTCATGCTAAAATTTTTTTTCATGACACGGTAACATTATCCTCCATAATGTTACCGGGGCAAAAAATTTACTCACAATTTTTTGCCCCCTCCTCCTCCTTTTATTCATTTATTTTATCCTTAAATTTTTTTATTTTTTTCTCTAAATCAAAATTTATATTATCAGATGTTCCGCCGATTTTTATCTGGGATCTTTCCGGGATATCAGAAGGTAAGACAACTATCCAGAATCTTCTGTAAGTTATAAATAAAGTGCAGTATAATCCTATAAGCATAAGTAAAGATGCAATAAGTACTGTTGAAGCACCATGATCCTGATTTATACTTACTATTACATATAAGTCTCTATATTGATAATATCCGTAACCTAAAACATAGAAAGTCAGATTGTCACGATAAGATAAAGGATGATTTACTTTTACTTCCTTATTTCTTATTTCTTTTTCATTTTCAAAAATTGAGATATCTGCCGAATAATTTTTTATTCTGCTCTTATCCGGTGAGTATTCAAAATTCACATTATTAATACGTATCCCCATGTTTGTTCCGGGGATAAAAATTGCATTTTGTCCGGCAAAAACAGGAAATCCATTTATCTTTAAACCTGTCCAGCTTGTAATCAGATGTCCCGCAAGCACAATAAGAAAAGCCAGGTGTGTTAAATGGGGAGCATATTTACTCCATCCGCCTTTGTCTCCATAAATTATTATATTTCCGTCTTCTAATGGCTTTAAGATAGTTCTATATTTTCCGCTTTCAAACATTGTAAAAATTTTTTTACTTACACTATCCTTATCTTTTTCTACTGTAAAAGAAACGTTATTTTTCAAATTATCGATAAAATCCGGATTTATTTCAATGGATGATTTTTTTAAAAAACGATTGATATTAATAATTTTTTCTATACTACATATAAGAGTATTAATCAATTAGCCATAAACGAAAAACAGTAATATCAATTTCAGCAAAAAATTCAGAATTATTCTGCAGATAAAAAGCCCCTATACAGGTAATAACAATTAATAATAGCCCCAGATAAATCGATAATTTAATAGAAGTAAAAAAATTCCAAATTTTTTTTATCATAGAACTCCGGGACTTTATTGTTTGTATTTGTGTTGATAATTATCGCATAAGCGATTAAAAATTTCAAGGATTTCAATTGGGATGGGAATATGGTATTTGAGAAATAAACTTTTTCTAAATAATGTAGCAAGAGGCTTTAGCCTCGAAATATGCGCTTCTAAAGGGATTTTCTATAAAATCTTATAAAAAGACTAACCTTTTCATATTTCGCAAATACCATTTGGAATGCAAAAATGTGTAGCAGGCGAATTACAATTCGCCTTATTTTAGGGGCTGTCCAAAAAGGTGCTAAACACCACTTTTTGTCAGTGGTTCATTTTCTCGATTTTGAGAAAATTTTGTTAAAACAATAAACAAAATTGCATTGTATAATCAAAGATGATAAAATACTTTTATAAATATAAAATAAAGGAGATAATAAAATGTTTAGCCAGCATGAGAAAATTGAGATTAATCCAAATATTCATTTTGGAAAACCATTTATATCGGGGACACGAATTCTTGTTTTAGATGTTCTTGAGCTAGTAAGTGAAGGTATTTCATTTGATAAAATAATACTTGATTACTATCCAAATATTCAAACCGAAGACATTCGTGCTTGTATTCGATATGCAATGGAAATAGTCGCCGTTGAAGACGTTCATATTTTGGAGTCAGCATGAAATTTCTTTTAGATCAAAATGTTTGAGCCAGGCAGGCATCGATTTAGAAAGCTTTCATGAAAAAAAGTAATCATATTTAAAATATAACCAAATTAGAGGAATATTATTTAAAATCAAAGCCTATCCTCAACTAGATTGGGGATGCGGAATGTCACCTCCCCACTACAGCAAGATACAAATTTATACATCTAATAGCATTGCATAAAAAATAATGTATCTTTTTTATTGACAATTTTTTAATATTTGAATTATAATAAACAAATATTAATTAAATTATTCCAAGTAATAAACTAATAAAAATTTATAAATCGATATAGCTAATTAGTAATCAAAGGAGCTATTCCTATGGCTACAAGAAAAAATTTAGCTCAAAAAAATACACTAAAATTTTATAAATTAATTAGAACTAAATATCCTAATATTCCTCGATGTTTGCCTCGGAGTAGTGTAAATAAAGAGAATGGAGATATAAAAGGATGATGACACTCCGACAATTTGCATTAAAGCCCAAAACAGTTCCGGCATCGACTTCATGGTATTTAGCTGATCTTGGCGAAGCGCGCGGGAAGCAGGAACTTTTTACAAAACAAGCTCCTCAGAGACTCAAGGTACTGCGTGAGCATGCACTGATTGAAAGTGCTGTTTCGTCAAACCGTATAGAAGGTGTGACTGTTAATCAGGAACGTATCTGTACAGTTGTATTTGGAGAATCACTTTTGCGGGATAGAGATGAAGAAGAAGTTAGAGGTTATCGCAATGCTTTGAAATTGATTCACGAACATGGGGCAAAACTGCCGGTAAATGAGGACACTATTCTTAAACTGCATAAATTTACTCGAGGGGAAATATGATCCGTGGCCAGAACTGATTAAATCGGCTGTTAATTCTTTTTCAGATACATTTACATTGTCCAATTTGGAAAAGACCTGCCCTAGTGTCAGCAGGGATATGATACGCAGGGTACTCCGTGAACTTAAGCGAATGAAGGAAGTTGAATGCCTCGGCCGCGGTCCTGGAGCGTTATGGAGGAAAAAGGGTAATATCTTTAAAAGAGGGTAATAAAGAGGGTAATGTGCAAATAAAGTAGATATAAATATTGAACCAAAATGTATTTTTTGGGATGAATATAACAATCATGAAAAAGCGAGTATTTTAGGTGAAATTCTTAGGACTGGAAAGGTGATAATATAGAATTTTATATATTTGTAAAATGTTTTAACCTATATACTAAAAATATTATCAGCTTTTAGGAAATAAAAGTTTTCAAGTAAAGGATTAAATACAATATATGTCTTCTGAAGATGAATTAAAATTGGTAAAATTAGCACAAGAAGGCAATGAGGAGGCATGGTCTTCCCTTGTAAAGCATTATTCTAATTTAGTATGGTTTGCTATTTCTAAATTTAATTTCACATTTGAAATAAAAGAGGACATATTGCAAGAAGTTTTTATCAGAATTGCAGATTGTATTAAAATGTATAATCCTGATAAGGCAAGTTTTTCTACTTTTATAACTGTTATTACTAAAAGAAAGTGTATTGATACTTTTAGAAAATTTAAAAAATATAATCAAGAAATTTCCATTGATTCAGAAAAATTATTTAATATTCCTGAAAATGGAGCAGACTACCCAGCCAGAGAATGTAACTGCTCATTATAATACTCAAAATCGTGAAAAAGATAACATAATGCTTGATATAGCTGAACCAAGGAATAATAATAATGTTAAATCTCAAGAAGATATTGAAGGAACAGCTACTATCTGAAAATAGAACATATCTATATCTCTTGTCTTAGGCCAACTGCATGTTTCATTGAAAGTTAATTTCAATTGCATAAAAAATAATTGACATAAAATAACTTAATATGTTACTATACACTGCTATGTTTAAAAAACTATAATACCATAGATATATTAATTAATGAAAGGGACTGTAATGGCAAAGGAAAGAACGCTTACGATTATAAAACCGGATGCGGTTTCAAAAAAATTGTCGGGAGCGATAATTCAGAGATTGGAAAACAACGGTTTTAAAATTGTAGGGATGAAGATGGTTCATATGAACAGGCAAATTGCCGAGGGATTTTATGCTGTACATAAGGAAAGATCTTTTTTTAATGACCTTATAAATTTCATGACCTCCGGCTCTTCAGTTGTTATGGCGCTGGAAAGAGAAGATGCAGTATTAAATCTTCGTAAACTTATGGGGGCCACAAATCCGAAAGATGCAGAAATGGGCACTATAAGAAAAGAATTTGCGACAGATATTGAGAAAAATGCAATACATGGTTCGGATTCAAGCAAATCCGCCGAGACCGAAATAGCATATTTTTTTAAATCTGAAGAGCTTTCGAAATAAATGAGTAGAGACGCAAGATTTTGCGTCTCTACAAATAAATATAACAAGAGGAAATATGTATAAAATATTAAGGAAAGAAATTCTTTCAGCAAATATTAAACTTATGGAAATTTTTGCGCCGAAGGTTGCACAAAAAGCAGCGCCGGGGCAATTTATAATTTTAAGAATTGATGAACAGGGGGAAAGAATTCCTCTTACCATTGCTGATTTTAATGCAGAAAAAGGAACTATCACAATGATATTCCAGGAAGTAGGGAAAACTACTTCCCAGCTTGGAACTATGAAAGTCGGCGACAGCATAAGGGATTTTCTTGGGCCGCTCGGAATACCGATGCATATAAAGAATTATGGAAGAGTGGTATGCGTGGGAGGAGGGGTGGGAGTTGCTCCGCTTTATCCGCAGGCTCGCGCATTAAAACAGGCAGGGAATGAAATAATTTCAATTATAGGGGCAAGAAGTAAAAGTATATTATTCTGGGAAGATGAAATACATAAAGTAAGTGACAAATCATATATAACTACTGATGACGGTTCTTACGGACATCATGGTTTTGTTTCCGATATATTAAAACGTTTACTGGAAGAAAAAGAACGCATTGACAGAATCATCGCAATCGGTCCTATTCCGATGATGAGAGTGCTTTGTGAACTTACAAAACCATACAATGTTCCTACTTTTGTAAGTTTGAATTCTATTATGGTTGATGGGACAGGGATGTGCGGCTGCTGCAGGGTTACAATAGGTGATGAAGTGAAATTCACATGTGTTGATGGTCCGGATTTTGACGGGCATAAGGTTAATTTTAAGGAATTAAATGCAAGAATGAAAAGGTTTGTACCGGAGGAAAAAGAAGCGATGGAACTTTTCAGAAAAAGGAGCAGCTGTATATGCCAATAGATGATAATAAAAAAACACCGGGTACAGCTAAAAAAATAAATTATATCAGGGAAAAAATGCCTGTGCAGGACCCTTCAAAACGTAAAAATAATTTTGAAGAAGTGGCTCTTGGTTACAATGAAGAAACAGCAAAAAAAGAAGCATCACGCTGTATTCAATGTAAAACTGCTCCATGCAAAAACGGCTGCCCTGTAGAAATTGACATTCCGGCTTTCATAAAACTTGTTGCCGAAGGGAAGTATGACGAATCAATAAAAAAAATAAAAGAAAAAAATAATCTGCCTGCTATATGCGGAAGAGTTTGTCCGCAGGAAACGCAGTGTGAAAGTCTGTGTACTCTCGGGAAAAAAGGCGAACCAATCGCAATCGGACGTCTTGAACGTTTTGCGGCTGATTATGAAGCGGCAAATGTGCCTTCGAATGAAACAAAAATATCACCTTCTACTCCAGCGCCAAAAGTAGCGGTTATCGGTTCAGGTCCCGCGGGACTCACCTGTGCGGCTGATCTTAAAAGAATGGGATATAATGTGAAAATATTTGAATCATTACACGCCTCAGGCGGTGTGCTTCGATATGGAATACCGGAATTCAGACTTCCAAAATCCATCCTTGACCGTGAAGTAAAATACATAAATACGCTTGGAGTGGAAATTGAATATAATATGATTATTGGAAGAGTTGCGACCATTAAGGAACTGATGCAGGAATATAAAGCTGTTTTTATTGGTTCAGGCGCCGGGTTACCATACTTTCTTAATATACCCGGTGAAAATTTAAACGGAGTATATTCTGCGAATGAATTTTTAACCAGAGTAAATTTAATGAAAGCATATAAATTTCCGCAGTTTGACACTCCCGCCGCAATGGGAAAACGTGTCGGGGTTGTCGGGGGCGGAAATGTCGCAATGGATTCAGCCCGTGTAGCACTGCGTCTTGGGGCTGAAGAAGTTTACATAATATATCGCCGTTCTGAAGAGGAACTTCCTGCACGAAAGGAAGAAGTAGAACATGCTCATGAAGAAGGTATAAAATTTAAACTTTTAACAAATCCTATAAAAATAATAGGTGACAGCGAAGGCAACATAAAAGAAATAGAATGCCAGCAGATGGAGCTTGGAGAACCCGATGCTTCAGGCAGAAAACGGCCTGTAGTTATAAAAGATTCAGAGTTTACCATTCCTATGGATACAGTTATTATTGCTATCGGACAGGGACCCAATCCTCTTATTCCTCAGACAACAAGTGAGCTTTCAATAGGAAAGCACGGGAATATAGTAACAAATGAAAAAACCGGTGAGACAAGTATCCCGGGAGTATTTGCCGGCGGAGATGTCGCAACAGGAGCGGCCACAGTAATTAAAGCCATGGGTGCGGGAAAGATTGCGGCAAAGAGTATTGATAAATATCTACATTAATATTTATATCTATTTGAGTAAAAAAATTACTCAATTTAGGTTTATAGAAAGGAGTTTCAAAAATGGCAGTACCAAAGAGAAAACCCAGTAAGTCCAGAAGAAAAACTAAACGAATGCATCTAAAAGCTTCTGCTCCGGCAAAAGCAATTTGTCCTCAATGTAAAGAGCAAAGACTTCCGCACCATGTATGCCCTAATTGCGGATATTATAATGGCAAGGAAGTCATCAAGGATAAAACAAAAGAAGACCAGCAGCAAGAAAAAGATAAATAATGAGTAAAACAGAAAAAGATAATATTACCAAATTCAAAATTGCAGTAGATGCTATGGGCGGCGACAATGCTCCTTTACCGGAAATTCAGGGTGCTGTTGAAGCTGCCAGGCAGCTTGGTATTCCTATAATTCTTGTCGGAAATGAGGAAAAAATAGGCAGAGAATTAAAAAAGTACAAAATTTCCGGATTGCAGATAGAAGTAGTACATGCTGAAGAAGCTGTCGGGATGGATGAACTGCCTTCCCGGGCTATCCGCAAAAAAAATTCATCTATAGCTATAGCGGTTAAACTTGTAAAAGAAAAAGAAGCTGTTGCGGTTGTATCAGCAGGAAGCACAGGAGCAGTTATGGCCTGTTCCCTTTTAGGGATGGGTAGACTGCATAATATTTCACGTCCGGCAATAGCTGCCCCGATGCCGACAATTACAGGGGAACAATCTATTTTAATGGATGCAGGTGCAAACATGGATTGTAAACCCAAGAATCTTCTGGAATTTGCTATAATGGGGGATGTTTATGCAAGGTATGTTATAGGTAAAAAAAATCCAAGAATAGGTCTTTTAAGTGTCGGAGAAGAAGAATATAAAGGGAATGACCTGGCAAAACAGTCATATGACCTTATAAAAAATGCACCTCTTAATTTTATCGGGAATGTGGAAGGAAGAGAAATTGTAAACGGCGGAGCGGATGTTATTATCTGCGATGGTTTTACAGGAAATAGTATCTTGAAATTCGGCGAGGGGCTCGCTGAGATGATTATGACTTTATTAAAAAAAGAGCTTGCAAGCGGAATTCTCTCAAAATTCGGGACACTGCTTTTATCGCCTGCTTTTAATAAATTCAAAAAAAGAGTAGATTATTCAGAGTATGGAGGAGCGCCGCTTCTGGGCTTAAAAGGTTTATGCATTATATGTCACGGATCTTCATCAGCTAAAGCTATAAGAAACGGTATTCGTGTTGCGCATAAATTCGCAGTACAGAGAGTTAATGAACATATTCATGAAAATTTTAAATTATATGAGGAGAAAATGGGTTGCTTAAAGGAGTAAAAATTTCCGGAACAGGTTCTTTTCTCCCTGATCGAATTCTAACTAATCATGACCTGGAAAAAATGATTGATACGTCCGACGAATGGATAAAAACACGTACTGGTATATGCGAACGCCGGATAGCGGATGAAAATACGGCTACTTCTGATCTTGCAATTGAAGCGGCTAAAAAAGCTTTGAAAAACGCGCACAAAAAACCTGAAGAAGTGGATTTGATTATCGTGGCAACTGTTACACCTGATATGATTTTCCCTTCGACGGCATGTTTTGTCCAGAGGGGTATCGGAGCAAAACATGCGGCTGCGTTTGATATAAGCGCCGCATGCAGCGGATTTATTTACGGGCTTGCTGTAGGTTATCAATTCATAGCAAGCGGTATGTATGATACAGTGCTTGTGATAGGTGCCGAAGTCTATTCAAGAATTGTTGATTGGACAGACAGAAACACCTGTGTATTATTCGGTGACGGAGCAGGAGCTGTTGTTCTTGAACCAACAAATAAAGATGAAGGCATTCTGGCAATAGATCTTGAAACAGACGGTAACACCGCCGAACTTTTAATGGTACCCGGCGGCGGTTCACGTAATCCTATTTGTCAGAAAACGCTGGACCACAGATTAAATTTTGTAAAGATGAAAGGAAATGAAGTTTTTAAATTTGCGGTAAATTCACTTGTTAAAACTACACGCAAAGTACTTGCAAAAGCTAAATTAAAACCTGAAGATGTAGACCATATAGTACCTCATCAGGCTAATGTCAGGATTATAGATGCTTTGACAAAAAAATTAAAAATTGATCCTGAAAAAGCATTTATTAATATTGAAAAATACGGTAATACTTCCGCTGCATCCATAGGGATAGCTCTTGACGAACTGGTCCACAGCAAAAAGCTGAAAAAAGGACAAATAATAGTTACAAACGCATTTGGAGGCGGGCTTACATGGGGTGCATGTGTTATTAAATGGTAACATAACCATTGGGACTTTAGAAAGGAGTGAGCTTTTTGATACACACAGAAATATGTGATTTATTTAATATAAAATATCCTGTTATTCAGGGAGGTATGGCATGGATTTCCATGCATCAGCTTGTTGCCGCTGTATCTAATGCGGGAGGGCTCGGGATTATAGCATCGGGTTTTATGGATATTGAACTATTAAGGCAGGAAATAAGAGAGACCAGAAAACTGACATCAATGCCTTTCGGTGTAAATTTAATGCTTATGTCAACAGCTATAGAAGAAATGGTTAAAGTTGTTATAGAAGAAAAAATTCCCGTGGTTACAACAGGCGCAGGGAATCCCGGTAAATATCTTTCTTTGTTTAAGCAGGCGGGAATAAAAGTTGTACCGGTTGTTGCCTCGGTTGCGCTTGCAAGAAGAATGGAAAAACAGGGAGTGGATGCAATTATAGCGGAAGGCATGGAATCAGGCGGACATATCGGAGAATCAACAACAATGACAATAGTTCCCCAGGTTGTGGATGCGGTAAAGATTCCGGTGATTGCCGCAGGAGGCATTGCTGACGGAAGGGGACTCGCTGCTGCTTTTGCTTTAGGAGCCCGCGGAGTTCAAATTGGAACCAGGTTTGCCGCGACAAGCGAATGCCCCATTCATGATAATTTTAAAAATGCCATAATCAAAGCTGATGACCGTGCCACATGTATTACCGGCAGAAGCACCGGACATCCTGTAAGAATAATTAAAAATAATTTGTCAAGGCAGTTTGAAAAACTTGAACAGGAAAACGCAAGCGCTGAGGCACTGGAAAATCTGGGAAAAGGGCGCTTAAGAATGGCTGCCAGAGAAGGAAATGTTAATGAAGGATCAGTAATGTGCGGGCAAATAGCAGGTCTTATTAAAGAAATTTTACCTGTAAAAGATGTTATGGAAAAATTAATAACAGAAGCAGAAAAAACATTAGATAGAATTTATAAGATTAAAGGACAATAATCAGAATAAATATATAAAAAACTAAAAAAGATGACAGACTACAGATGATAGAATAATTTAAATTTATATTCCATTTTCTGTGTTCTGTTATCCTTCAACTCTACCTTTCTGATTTAATTTACTCAGGTTAATAGACTAAAGGTGGAAGGCTTTTAGGTGTGATGACTAATATCCTTCAGTCTTCAGTCTAAATACCTTACCAAAAAGGATTTAAATAATATGAATGGTGTTGTATTTTTATTCCCCGGACAGGGGAGTCAGGAAGTAGGAATGGGTTTTGATGTTTATAACTCATTGCCATGGGCAAAAGAATATTTTATAGCTGCGCAGAATTTACTCGGAAACTCATGGCTCGATATTCTTTTTAAAGGGAATATTGAAGATCTAAGTAAAACTGAAAACACACAGCCTGCTATGCTTTTAGTCAGCACTGTTTTAAGTGAAGCATTGAAAAAAAAGGGTATATTCCCGCAGGCAGTTGCAGGACATAGTGTAGGTGAATATGCTGCATATGTGGCTTCCGGTATACTCGATTTTCCATGCGCACTAAAAATAATACGTAAAAGAGCTGAATTTATGGCAAGCGCAGTCCCTGAAGGTTATGGTAATATGGCGGCTATTTTGGGGCTTGAGGACAAGCTTGTGGAAAGCGCTTGTGAACGGGCATCAAAGCTTGGAATTGTACAGCCAGCAAACTATAACTGCCCGGGACAAGTTGTTATTTCCGGACAGCGCAGTGCGGTTATACAGGCAGGGTTATATGCTCAGGAATACGGAGCAAAAAAAATAATTGAACTTAAAGTCAGCGGACCTTTTCATTGTTCTTTAATGAGAGACGCTTCCGACAAACTGCATAAAGAAATAAAAAATTTCACTTTTAAAGCTCCGTCATGCAAATATATAAGCAATGTAACAG
>JACQWU010000220.1 GCA_016209155.1 Candidatus Desantisiibacteriota bacterium
AAATGCATTAATCTATACTAATTTTTCGTAGGGCAAGGCTTTAGCCTTGCTAATTATATAAATTAAAGCAAGCCTAAAGGCTTGCCCTACGAAAATTCCAGTGTATCAGCCTGCGCGCCGATGATGGAGTCGGCCCGTATATAATATCCGGACTTAAGGGGAAAAAAAATTGATTATGATTTGCTTGATACCGGTATAACTCCTGAAAATTTCACAGCGCATAGCAAATGCATTAATCTATACTAATTTTTCGTAGGGCAAGGCTTTAGCCTTGCTAATTATATAAATTAAAGCAAGCCTAAAGGCTTGCCCTACGAAAATTCCAGTGTATCCGGAGCACACAGTTTATGCTTATACCAATTGAGCTTCAACTATCATCAATTTTTAAAAACAAAAAAATTCTGATTGTCGGTGTAGGTAATGTTTTACGCGCCGATGATGGAGTCGGCCCGTATATAATATCCTGTTTTAAAGAAAAAAAAGTTGGTTTTGATTTGCTTGATACCGGTACAACCCCTGAAAATTTCACCGAGGACATTATCAAACTTAAACCGGAAATAATTATAATAATAGATGCGGCATACATGAATAAAAAACCCGGAGAAATATGTTTTTTCAATGGAGATAGTATCCCCGAAACCTCTATATCTACTCATAATATTTCAATGAGAGTTATTTCCGGTTTATGGAAAAATCTAACAAATGCAGAAATTAATTTTATAGGAATAGAACCGGAAAATACAAACTGGGAAGAGGATATAAGCCAAATTGTAAAAAAGTCCGCCGACAAATTAATATCTTTATTTTTAATATCCGCAGGGACATGTCTCGCGCCATAGGTGTTAAGTTAAGATTAATGAATTAATATAATGCACCTGCCCATTAAACATGCTAAAAGGCATGTATTTTATTGATTTTTTTCAATTTCGCTTCGGGATTGCTGTTGTTTAGTTATTTGTTTAGTTATTTTAGTTGCAATAAAAGATTCAATATGCTATCATTATTTGACACTACTAATAAAAATAGGATTGATTAATTAAATGATAAAACGAATTTTAATTGATACAAATATTTATGCATTTTTTAAACGAAATGATCCTGTTTCCGTTGAAACTATAAAAAGAGTTGAATATATTGGAATCAATGTTATAGTTTTAGGTGAAATATTGGGTGGATTTAAAGGTGGAAATAAAGAACCTGATAATATAAAAGAGTTAAATCAATTTCTTGATTCTCAAAGGGTTTATATTCTTAATATAGATGAAGAAACAACAAATTTTTATGCAAAAATTTATTGGGATTTAAAGAAAAAAGGTAAACCTATTCCAACAAATGATATGTGGGTCGCAGCTTCGGCAATGAGATATGGACTATCGCTTTTTACTTATGATGAACATTTTAAACATGTTAATGGTCTTTTATTATATATAAATAATTGAGATTTGTAATTTTTTTAAAGGAGATAATTATGAGCACAATAACTGTTAGAGGCATTGATAACGAAGTTTCAAAAGCCTTAAAAGAAAAAGCAAAAGAAAATAGAACGAGTGTTAATTCAATAGTACTTGAAGTTATTAAAGAAGCTCTGGGATTAATAAAAAGAAAAACTATTTATCATGATCTGGATCATTTAGCCGGAACATGGAATGAAAAAGATTTTAAAGATTTTCAAAACAAAATTACTGATTTTGAAACAATTGATGAAAATATGTGGAAATAATTCATCATTTTAGAAACGCAATGCATTGCGTCTCTACTTGTAATTAGATAAAAAAGGAATAAAAAATGGCTTTTAAAGATTGGTTTTTTGAGACAAGACCTCAATTTCTTATTTTATCCGTAATTTTAGTATTATATGGAAGTGCTGTTGCCTTTTATCATAATAGTTATAACCTGGCTGCTTTTATTTTACTTATGGTGGGGTTAATCAGCATGCATTTAAGTTGTAATGTATTAAATGATTATTATGATTATAAAAGCGGCATTGACCTGCACACTGCGCCCACACCATTTTCCGGTGGAAGCGGATTCTTACCATCGGGAAAATTAAATCCATCGGGCGTTTTTATATTAGGAATATCATCAGCTCTAATCGGGATCGCTATTGGAGTTTATTTTTGCATCACAGTAAGCTGGGCCTTACTGCCAATTGTTATTGCCGGTGCAATTTCTGTTCTTTTTTATAACACTGTTTTAACAAAAATAATGTTAGGAGAAATATTTGCGGGGTTTGGGCTGGGATTGCTTCCGATTATGGGGATTTATTTCGTATATACCGGCAGATATGATATTCAGGCTGTATTTGCCGGAGTACCGCCGTTTTTATTAGTGTTTAATCTTTTACTTTTAAATGAATTTCCAGATGCGGAGGCAGATAAAAAAGGCGGAAGGAAACATATTGTAATTGTTTTGGGGCCCAAGATAGCCGCATGGATATATACAATATTTAATCTTTCGGTCTATATCTGGGTTATATTTGGTATTCTATCTGGAATTATGCCGGTTTGGACTCTATTATGTCTTTTAACATTACCGCTGGCATTTAAAGCTATAGAGGGAGCATTAAAATTCAGAGACAACAGAGAAAAATTTATCCCGGCGCAGGGCGCTAACGTCGGGATGGTTCTCATTACTCAAGTTTTACTGGCAATAGGTTATTTAATTTCACATTGGAACAATATAACATGTGAATGTCAATTTCTATAAAAATGCGATATCCCAAAACATAACAATGACACTTTCTTCCTTGCACTTATATATGATGTTTGGTAATATTAACGATATTCGATATTTTGAATTAATTCTAATAAAGGAACCAGATTTATAACTCAAATATAAACTAAAATAGTATAATTTAATTATGGACTCCATATAAAATAATGAATAATAAAAATGCTTATATAATCGCAGGTCCAAATGGATCAGGGAAAACGACATTTGCTATGAAGTTTTTACCTGAATATATAAAATGTCCTTATTTTGTAAATGCGGATCTTATTGCTCAGGGATTATCTCCCTTTTCTCCGCAACAAGCTGCAATCAAAGCAGGGAAACTTGTTTTGGAACAGATTCATGAATTGGTAAATAAAAACCTTGATTTTAGTTTTGAATCAACTCTTTCAGGTAGAACATATATAAAACATTTTAAATATTTAAAAGATAAAGGATACAAATTACATATTTTTTTCTTATGGATTCCAACTTCAGAATTGGCAATTGCCCGTATTAAAGAAAGAGTTGCTGACGGTGGACATAATATTCCAACTCAGGATATCATACGTCGATTCGAAAGAAGTATTTCTAATTTTTTTAAAATTTATAAACCTTTATCAGATTCATGGATATTGTTCAATAATGCGGGAATAGAACCTAAATTAATTGCCCAAAAAAATGGAGACATGAAAATTATCGATAAACTATTATTGGATAAAATATTAAACAAACTCGGAGTAAAAATATGAAAAAGAAAATATCATTACATGAAAAAGCGGAG
Organism: Candidatus Desantisiibacteriota bacterium; assembly: GCA_016209155.1. Lineage (GTDB taxonomy): Bacteria > JACRDZ01 > JACRDZ01 > JACRDZ01 > JACRDZ01 > JACQWU01. Next base: position 3,494 of record JACQWU010000220.1, read on the forward strand.
CTTGCATTTAAAGAAGCGATAAAAGAAGTCATAATAAAACATAAAAAAAACGGTCGTCCTCTTGTGGTTTGGGAAAATGGTAAGGTTAAAAGAATCACTGTAAATTAAAATTAGCATAATCCATTAATTACGATGCGGTTGATAGTTATTTGCAGCAAAAGAAGCTAATTTTTCATCCAGCTGCCGCAATCAAAATCTGTTCTTTTGTTAATATTCCGCCTTTTTCCGGCACAGCTGAAAGAGCTAACCAAATAGGAAAGCTAATAGTATGGACACCAGAATATACTAAACGATGATGTGTTTTACAAAAAACCACTAAGTTCCTAAGATCGTCGGGTGTATCGATAATAGGTTTTGTTTTTTCCAATTTTTGAATTTCTTTCTGTAATTTTGTCGAATCAACCGCCTTGATGACATAGTCTTCATCATAAAACTCTATAGCTTTCAAACTCTAACTCCGCTACCTGGTTACGTAATATGTATACCCACCTTTGCTAATAGGTTTTCAGACGATACTGTTATGGCCTCAACCGAGTATAGATAATAATGTTCTTTAAGATAACGCAGTTCTGTACCCGGACTTCTGTACTTCAATGCCCATTCAGGATGTGGTGACTTATTTACTTTTTTCATTTAACTTCCCTCCAATCTTAGATTACGTATTTACGTAATATAATATTACCATAAAAAAACCGGGATGCAATATCCCAGCTAATTTTTTTTGAAAATATTACGTAATTATGTAGCGGAGTTAGAGTTTAATTTCACATTGGAACAATATAACAATATCCTGCTGTAATTCAAAGTGAAGTCCGGTGATGATACGCATTTTAACGAAGCTCATTAATCATGTTTACAGTGAATCCCGAATCATCTTTACCCTGCATACCCCGAAGGTGTAGTTGAACAAAACGTGCAAAATTCTGTAGAGGCAAACTTAAACTTCCTGCAAGATAAATAATAGAAGGCATAACCTGATAAATATCATTCACAGTCACCGCATAACCCTGGTTATCGCTATAACCAGTAGATAAAATAAAAATAAGCCTGTGGGATTTACCTCCAACAGGCTTATCTTTGCAAGAAACATTGACGACTAACTTGTTCGCCAATGGTTAAATTTGGCTCCCCGGGCTGGACTCGAACCAGCGGCGGGGTGATTAACAGTCACCTACTCTACCAGCTGAGCTACCGGGGAATACTTTTATTCAAATCCTTATATAGCGGGATTTAAAAAAATGTAGATATATATATAATATAGGTTATCATATCATGTCAAGATAAAAATTTTTTTTTAAAAAAATCTTGCATATATTAAGTGTTGTGTATATAATATGCTCTTATTTATATTAACATTCAAGCCGGTGTGCGGAATTTATATAGGAGAGTTTAATGCGGCATACAATATCTTTACTGGTAAAAAATCGTTTTGGTGTTCTCGCTCACATTGCCGGAATGTTCGGCGCAAGAGCATATAATATTGAAAGTCTGTCTGTAGGTGAGACTGAAGATCCAAATATTTCACGCATGACCATTATAACCAGCGGGGATGAAAGAGTAATAGAACAAGTGCTAAAGCAGTTGAATAAGCAGATAGATGTTATTAAGGTTCAGGATCTTACAGGTGAAGAATTTGTCCAGCGCGAACTTTTATTGATAAAGGTTAACGCTGATTCCTCAAAGCGGTCGGAAATTGTTGAGATAAGTGATTTATTCAGAGCAAAAATTATTGATGTCAGCAATCGATATCTTATTATTGAAGTAACAGGCGATAGAAGTAAAGTTGATGCGATTATTAAACTTCTCACACCTTTCGGAATTAAAGAATTGGCTCGTACCGGAGCTGTAGGGATGATAAGAAGTTCAAAAGATAATGAATAATTCTATATAAAATAATCTTAGGAGAAGTGTTTTTTATGAAAATAACCGGAGCTGAAATATTAATGGAAAGTTTGATCAAAGAGGGTGCCACTGAAATTTTTGGATTTCCGGGAGGACAGATATTACCTGTTTATGATGCTTTATATAAAACAAAAAAAATAAAACATTATCTTACACGTCATGAGCAGGCGGCCGCGCATGCCGCTGACGGTTATGCCCGCGCAACAGGAAAAGTCGGTGTATGTTTTGCAACCTCAGGACCCGGGGCAACTAATCTTGTTACCGGTATTGCGACTGCATATATGGATTCAATCCCTAT
>JACQWU010000210.1 GCA_016209155.1 Candidatus Desantisiibacteriota bacterium
AACTTAAACTGACAAGTGAAATTGTTAAAAAGGTTTTTCTAATATTTTTCATTTTGTGTTCCCCCCAACGCAGGCTTATTTTCCCGGCGCTTTGTCTTGAATGTATTTAAAACCATGCTCCAAAGTTAGTTCAGTCTTTGCTAATTCTCTCCCTAAATAAGCCGCGTGGCTCAATTCCGTAATCCATCCGTTTTTAATAATTGTTGAGTAAACAGACGGGGCATCTTTCCCTTCAATGATACGCAGAAGTTTGGACTTCAGGGTCCTGCCCGGCAATGATAAAGTATCGGATTGCGGGATTAGTAATTGTATTTTTAATAATTTTATCAATTCCAATATTTTCAGTTTCAGTTTTACCTACAATACACAGCCCCTTAGGCTTCGCTTTTGCCAAAACCTCAGCCAGAGAAATCCCTATCCAGAGTTGAAACTGCGACAGAACAGGATGAGTCCCGCCCATGCGGGACAAAATATTCTCCTGCTACCGGCGGCCATGCGGCTTTTTCCACCACAAAATTACAGCCCGATGAAAAGGGCCGAATTAAGGAAGGAAATTCTTCTGTTAATATATTTATTGCCGCAGCTGGAAAACAGTGCTTACAGCCAAGACATGTATATTCTGCCGGTTTAACTTCTTTCAACCGCCTTTTGATTTTGTATTAAGACAGATGATTTTTCAACTTTATTTAATGAAAAAGACGCCAAAAGATTTTCAAGCGCTTCTTTCATACAGCCGCATTTCGCGCATTTTGCAAGCCCCATCCCGTTTTCTATCTCTGATTTGATTTTCTGAATAGATTCTTTTTCTGTCATTTCCTATTTTCCAATTTTCGCAAATGTTTAAACGCGTCTGTTAAAAGATTTTCTATATACCTATTAACAAGCGAGTAGTAAACCATATTTCCATCATTCCTAAACCTTACAATTGAAAGGGCAAAAACGATTTTAACCCGGGTTTTATCTCCTAATATGGAAAAGGTATCTGCAATCTCTTCAATTCCAGGATTAGAGGGCATCATTTTATTCAACTTTGACACCACCTCTTTATTGAAACATACGACATTGCATATATCTTTTATTTTGACTTTTTGCATAAATTCATCCTTTCAGCTATTTGCTTATTTGCTCAATTACCAAATATATTAATACAAAAACAAATAAAAAGCAAAAGAATATAGGGGACGGTGGTGCAGATAGTGCTTGACAAGAACAAGAGGAAATAGTAAGATAACAATTATGCCAAGAGGACCAAGATTAGACGCTCCGGGAACTTTGCATCATGTAATTGCAAGGGGAATAGAGCGAAAAGAAATATTTAAAGACAAGGTTGATTATCAGGACTTTCTGCAAAGGCTGGAGTTAGTTGTAGATCAATGTAATTTAGAAATCTATGCCTGGGCATTAATTCCTAATCATTTTCATCTTTTGATAAGAACAAAAGATACCCCGCTATCAAAAGCTATGCGAAAGCTTATGACAGGATATGCTGTAAATTTCAATAGAAGACATCAAAGAAATGGATACTTATTTCAAAATCGATATAAATCAATCTTGTGTGAAGATGAACCATATTTAATGGAACTTGTAAGATATGTACATCTAAATCCATACAGAGCCGGAATAGCGAAAAGTTTAGAAGAACTTGACAGATATAATTGGAGCGGACATTTAGCACTTATCGGCAGGATCGAAAGAAAATGGCAAAACACGGAAGAAATATTATTGCGATTTAGTGAATATAAAAATAAAGCAATAATAAATTATAGAAAATTTATAGAAGAAGGTAAAGAACAGGGTAGGAGGACGGAATTTACAGGCGGAGGGTTAAAAAGGAGCGCAGGCGGATGGTTCGAGGTATTGGCTTTAAAGCGTCAAAAATGTGAAATGGCTTCAGATGCAAGAATTTTAGGCAGAGGAGAATTTGTGGAGGAAATATTAAAAGAAGCGGAAAAAAAAGAATTGGAAACATTAAGATTAAAGAGAAAAAAAATTGGAATAAAAGAACTATGTGAAAAAGTAATTAAGTTCTATAAAATAGAGATGTCCGAATTGACTTCAGGAAATTGCCGAGAAACAATAATAAAGGCAAGGAGAGAAACATCTCATATAGCAGTTAAAAAACTTGGATTAAGCGGAGCAGAAGTTGCGAGATATTTAGGTGTAACTGCATCGTGCATAAATAGAATTGCTGGAAAAGGAGAGATAAGTAGAGAAGGAGAAATTATATTAAGGAGTCTTGATATTTGAGAATGTAATGCACTTTCCGCACCACCGTCCCCTATAACCGACGAATTAACTTCCGGAAATTGTAGAGAAATAATAAAAAAAGCAAGGAGAGAAACAGCTCATATAGCGGTTAAAAAACTTGGATTCAGTGGAGCGGAGGCAGCGAGATATTTAGGTGTAACTGCATCGTGCATAAATAGAATTGTTGGAAAAGGAGAAATAAATTCAGAAGGAGAAATTATATTAAGGAGTCTTGATATTTGAGAATGTAATGCACTTTCCGCACCACCGTCCCCTATAACGCGCACCACCGTCCCCTATAACGTTTGCGCATGTATATATAAAGATACAAAATTTATTGACAACCCTATTTTTATGTGATTAAATAAATTATCCAAAATTTGATTTATTTGCAAATTAAGTAGTTGTGAATGCTGGCTTTGCCAATTTTTAGGTGAGATCGATAAATCAACAAAACTAAGGCACCTTACATAAGAAGGAGAACTCATGGACATCAGCAAAGAGAACTGGAAAATGGTTCGAGATGTATGTAATAAGGGATTGGATACCAATTCACATCTGTCACTCGGAACAGTTAACGAGGACGGTTCCCCCAATATAGCTCCTGTCGGATCGTTTATATTTCTTGAATATCCCGGTAAGGCATTCTTTTTTGATAAGTTCTTTACCACAACATCAAAGAATATTGATCGAGATCCTAGAATTTGCGTAATTGGCGTCAATAGCGGCTTCTTGTTTTGGATGAATAGTCTGCGCCGAGGCTATTTCTCTTCGCCTCCCGGTATTCGACTTACGGGTATTGCCGGACAAAAGCGCGAAGCCACCGATAAAGAGAGAGCAATGTGGCTCGATAAGGTCAAGACGGCAAGACGCACTAAAGGCTATAAGATACTATGGGCCGATATGAAACATATTAGAGATGTAGAGTTCAAGACATACGAGTTAGGCAGTGTAGGTGAAATGACCCCCCAATATAAGAAGCAGCGAGTATAGTAAGAAGAAAGGGAAGGGACTTAGTTGAGTGGGAAGGAATAATGCTGAAATTGCTACTATAAATTTAATCTTTTAACAAATTTTCTATGATGAGGAGAAAAATTTATGAAGAAACTTAAACACTCATATTCAAGTATTATTATTGTTATATTGTTATTGCTTGCAGTTAAAATCTGGGCATCTATGTTGTTTAGACCGGCAAACAGTGAACAAAATGAGATTGCAAATCAAACAGAACTGTTTGATAATCCGGGCGGTTCTATAATCGGGAAAATTAATCAATCAACAGGCGTAGAGATTCTGGAAGAAAAACAAATTCCTGTTCCCCATAAAAATAATAAATCTGCTCTGCAAAATGAGATATGGGTAAAAGTAAATTTAACCGGGTGGATTAAGAAAAGCAATTTAAAAAATAACAGAAGTACCGTTATTTTGACACATTAATTTATTTGGAATTTTTTAACAAATGTCTCTGCTCCTATAATTTGAACTGTCCAGTATCCTTTCCCCTTTACACTTATTATTTTTGTGTTTTCCTTATTTCTCAATACCGTATACTATTTTATATATTTTTTTTGGGGATACTTCTTTTAATAATCAGCTTGAAAATTTTTTTGTCTATGCTATAATTATAAATCTTTCCATTCCGGAATTCTATTTGCATATGTACTGCTTAATAAAAATGCAGTCGATTAAAACATTGAAACAGGAGAAGGGTTATGAATAAAATCAAATTGCCAAAAAATTTTGTTAGTAAATACCCTCATAAGTTTTCAAAAGGTAAACATGAATTTTTATGCGGTCAGCGTATTTTACCCGAACCTATAACAGGGAAGGAAAATTTTCCTGATCTTATGGACAGGGTATTTCTTGCATATAATGCCGGACGTCTTCAGGAAGGGTGCAGACTTTTTACCGAGAAGATGCTTGCTCCCGATGTTACAGTCGGGATGACTCTTTCAGGCGCTCTTACACCGGCAGGTCTTGGCTGTTCATCTGTTATTCCGCTTATTAAAGCGGGTTTTGTGGATTGGATAATCTCAACCGGCGCAAATCTTTATCATGATTTACATCACGCGCTCAACCTGCCGCTTTTCCGCGGGACACCGTTTGTTAAGGATAAAGACCTGAGGAAAGCAGGTGTTGTGCGTATTTATGATATACATTTTGATTATAACGATGTATTAATGGTAACCGACCATATTTTAAGACAAATTTTACTTCAGGGCGAATTTCAGCGCGAGATGGGAACATCAGAGCTCCACTTTTTATTAGGTAAATACTGCGCTGAATTTGAAAAGCAGACAGGTATGAAAGATGTATCAGTTCTTGCGGCCGCATACCGTGCAGGAGTTCCGTGTTTCTGCCCTTCCCCGGGTGATTCAACAATTGGTATGAATATTGCCGGATTGGAATTGCGTGGTTTTAAGCTTCGCATAAATCCTTCACGCGATGTAAATGAGACAACTGCAATTGTACTGGATGCAAAACACAGCGGCCAAAAAAGTGGAGTGCTTTTGATAGGGGGGGGCTCACCTAAAAATTTTGCTCTGCAGACAGAACCTCAGCTTCAGGAAGTACTGCGTATAAAAGAAGAAGGCCATGATTTTTTTCTTCAAATTACAGATGCCCGTCCGGATACAGGAGGTCTTTCCGGAGCAACTCCTCAGGAAGCAGTAAGCTGGGGGAAAGTGAATCCGGATCAGCTTCCCGATGCAATCGTATGCTATACCGATTCGACCATAGCACTGCCGTTAATCACACATTATTCACTGGCACGGCATAAAAAGAGAAAACTTAAACGTCTTTATGACAGGCTCCCTGATCTTATAAAAATGATTACAGATGAGTACTGGAAACATAATAAAATATTATAATTATTTAGGGGTATAGGCTGAAGGTAGAAGGTTTTTAGGTACAAAAAATATTTTGGAGAAAAAGATGCCAAATAAAGAAGCTGCAGCAGTTAAACATAA